>JBBQIT010000183.1:0-7958 GCA_038325205.1 Bdellovibrionota bacterium | reverse complement strand
TCCAGATGCGGCTCGACCTAAAGAGCCAAACCCAAGTGCTTTTGGGTTTGTACGAGCGCGAAATCTTTCATTGGTTTAGAAAGTTTTCCAAAGGAGCAAACACCGCTTTGGATATCGGCGGTGGAATGGGAATGTTTACGCTCTACTTTTTGAAAAATACACCGATCAAAAAAGTGATCGCTTTCGAGCCTCACCCTGAAAAACGCGCCGAATTGCAAGAGCACCTTGCCTTAAACGGATTTGCGAAATCCGAACGAATTGAAGTCATTCCCAAGTATGTAAATAGCTACATGGATACGAACGAGATCACGCTCGATTCGATAGCTCAACGGGTGAAGGGGCCAGTCATCGTAAAGATGGATGTCGATACCCTGGAAGTAAAAATTTTGGAAGGCGCTAGAGAGTTTCTAAAAATTCCTGATGTCCGCTGGATAATCGAAACCCACTCTAAACAACTGGAACGCGACTGCATTAAGCTCATGAAGGGCGCCGGCTACAAGACCAAAGTGGTTAAAAACGCCTGGTGGCGACTTTTTGTTCCCGAGCTCCGCCCGGTAGAGCAGAACCGATGGTTGGTCGCTTATCGTTAGAATGTCTGACTCCCTTTTGTAAAACCCTACGTTTTCCTGTAGAGATGGGTTAGGGAGTCGTCATGCCACCAGCGGATCGAGAAGATAAAAAAGAAGATAAAAGCACCCCTGACAAAAGAGCTGCTAACATACCTTCGGTTTCCCTTCTGAAAGCTACCCATGTATTTCCGGGAACTTATACGATGAAGGCTATCGGTTTGAGCGAAGGGGCCTTTGTCGCGCGTGTGATTGCCGCGGCCAGAGAAGAGCTTCAACTTGATGCCGACCCTCCTTACACCACTCGCGAGTCGGAAAAAAAGTCCCACATTGCCATTACTTTGGAATTGCCGGTATTAGCGGCGGAACAGGTGGAAGACGTCTACAAAAGACTTCTGAGCGTTCCAGGACTTCAATTTTTACTCTAGAAATACACCCAGGTGACGCCCGGATTGACGGCGTCCACTTTGAAAGAAGCCACGACCGAACATTTCGCAAGATACTTGTGAATGGAATCTAAAAGCCTTCCCGTACCGATGCCGTGAACGATTTCAAGTCGGTCGAGATCGGCAATAATGGCTCGATCAATTCGCTTCTCGACTTCGGCCAGGGCCTGCACGACGGTGAAGCCATGAAGATCGACCCTTTCCAAAGCCTTCACATCTTTAACCGGGCTTAGGGCTGAATGGACTCTCGCCGGCGCTTTGATGGTGGACTTTGATTTTTTCTCTTTTGGGGCTTCGGTGAGATCAGACTCCGAACAGGAGACCGACAGCGCCCCCACCAAGACTTGGAACTTTCCGTCTTTCGTTACCGAAGTCACCTTCCCGTCTCGTCGAAGAGAAGCCACAAACACCCTATCGCCTGTCTTGAATGCCATTGACTGTAATCGTTACCAGTTGCCGCTACCGCATACAAATTAAAACCTAATCGGTGTCTAAGCCCCTGAAATGACAAGCAAAGGCTTTCCGTTCGCGTCAGGTTCATGTCCCCGGAGGGTCTACCGTTGATCTTGCCAGGCCAGTTTGGTAGTTACCGCGTGTCGCAAAGCGTTAGTAACAGCTAATTGAAGGAGCCGTTCCGTGAAAATCGCAGCTCACATCGTCGTTTTGGGGTTAGTTATCGGTCTCACGCAAAGTACGGCCAAAGCCGCCACTTCGATCAGGGTCGACGCCGGCTCGCTAGTCGAAGTCGTTCTCGCGAAGAGGGAGAGTTTCAAGGTATTGAAACTTCACAACCCAAGCGGTGAAGTGCTCAACGGAACCAGTTGTCACTTTAGCGAGCCCGAAATTCTAAAGTGTTACTTCGAGCGACGAGACGGCGACGAAGAGGGCGTTCTGGAACTCAAGATCGATCCCAAAGAAGTAAAATTCCATCAAGCGCAGGCGCAGTCCACTATCATCCTTTCAGGCGTCATCGCCGCCCCGGTCATCGAATTCTATTTAGCCGATCGCTTTGGGGTACATCAGCTGGATTCAAACATCACCCGAACCCTCATCACCAATGCTAAACAGTTTCCCGGTTTGAAATTTGATAAGGCCGAAGAATATCGATTTGCCGGATCTCATTGCGAATCTCTCGCCCACCCCAAAAACGCAGAACAAGAAATACTTCACTGCACCTATTTCGATGGCGGTTTTAAGAGACTTCAATTGGAACTTTCGGTCCCCAAAGACTCGGTTAATTTGCTAATCAGCGACGTTGCCATGAGTCGCGTGGAGGGCCCTTTCCTTAAACGACTGGTCGCGGCCCAGGAGCTCTTCGATCTGGTCATCGATATCATCGTTCGACGGTCGGACGAGCTATTCGTAAGCCTCTAATAGCTCCCCCCAAGAGCCTTGGTAATAAAGGCTTTCCGACAACTTATTGACGATGTTTCCATGGCCTGCGAGATTCTAGTTTTCGTCTACATCTTATCGAAAGCGAGCAATAACGGTGGCCGATTGGACTCAAGGGCTCAACGAAGAGCAGAAAATTGCCGTTGAGCACGATCATGGGCCCCTGCTCATCTTGGCCGGAGCCGGTAGCGGCAAGACCACGGTCCTTGTCGCGCGTGCCGGGCGTCTACTCACCGAACAGATCTGCACTGCCGAACAGCTTTGCGTACTTACTTTTACCAACAGAGCCGCGCGAGAATTAAAGTCGCGAGTGACGGCAAAATTGGGATCTCGTGCCACTAAAATCTGGGCGGGGACGTTTCACTCTTTCGGCCTACATTTGCTTCGACGATTTTATAAAAAAGCAAAACTGAGCGAAGGCTTCGGAATTTTAGATGCGAGCGATGCAGGTGCGATCGTGAAAGAAATTCTTCGAGATTTTAGCTACGGTGGCAAGACCGCTTACGATGCGGAAAAACTTCTTTCGTTAATTAGTACGTGGCGAGAATCAAATCGAACCACTGCCATCGGGGAAGATGAGTACGAAATTGCCGTCGAATGGCTTTTGCCTCGATACCTGAAGCGCTTAGAGATGCTCGGAATGGTGGACTTTGATTCTCTCATCCTAAAGCCACTCGAGCTCATGAAAGAATTTCCCGAAGTCAAAGACATGGTTCACCAACAGTTTCAACAGATCATGGTCGATGAGTTTCAAGACACCAACCAAATGCAGATGAATTTAGTAAGAAGGCTCGCCGAGACCCACCGAAATTTGACTGTTGTCGGCGATGACGACCAGTCGATCTACGCTTGGCGCGGCGCCTGCATTAGCAATATCCTCGATTTCCCTAAATTGTATTCTGACTGCAAAGTGATTCGGCTCGAAAGAAATTACCGTTCGACCCCTGCTATCTTAAATCTGGCCAATGCAGTCATTGCTAAGAATACTCAGCGCCATCCTAAAGTCTTACGCTCCAGTGACACTGCTGAATTGGGAGAGCTTCCTCAGGTGATGGCCTGGGATACTGAAGATGACGAAGCAGAAAATATTTGTTCTGAAATCGAAGAATTTGTTCGTCAGGGATTTCCCAAAAAAGAGATTGCGGTTCTTTATCGCTCCAATAGCCAGGGAGCTCTCATCGAAGCCGAACTTAGGCGTCGACAGATCCCCTATTCTATTAGCGGCGGCACTGCGTTTTTCGATCGCAAAGAGATGCGAGATATTCTGGCTTATTTACGGTGCGCTTTAAAGCCGAATGAAGTGGCACTTCGTCGAATCCTCAATACTCCTCCTCGGGGTATTGGAGACAAGACGGTCGAACTACTGACTGAGTTCATGAACCATCACAACATTAAATTTCCAGAGGCCACCAAGCGTTGGAAAGAGGCTCAAGTTGAAGAACGAGCCGGAGCTTCGATAGAGGTTCTCTGGGAAGAGTTAAGACAACTCATTCCTTCTTTGCTTGATCCCGCAGCCCTTCCTGGCGCCCAGCTTCTCGGCTTTCTTTCCAAGATTGGCTACAAAGGCCATTTAGAGAAGTATTCGGGTAACGCCCAAGTAGCGGCCAAACGCTGGCGTTATCTCGAAGTGTTTTCGGGAATCATCGACAGATTTGTCGAGCGAGGCGGACGATCGCTGGAAAGTATTCGTCAGTTTTTGGATGCCATGGAGCTTCGGGATCTTTTAAGCGGTAAAGAAGAAGATGAAGATCGCGTTCAGCTTCTTACCTTGCACGCTTGCAAAGGATTAGAATTTAACGTGGTCCTTCTCATCGGAGTGGAAGAGGACATCCTGCCACATCGAATTCTAGGAACCAACCTCTCCGAGGAGCGTCGTCTCTTTTACGTCGGCATTACGCGGGCAAGGCAAAAACTCATCATCTCCCGAGCTTCCAAGAGACGACGACATGGGAAGCTTTCACCCGCCGTAGCGTCCCGGTTTTTAGAAGAGATACCCAAACACCTGCTTACGATTCAGCAAGGGCCAAGGCCTATGAATGAAGACCGAAGAAAGTCTATGATCGCGGATCTCTTTAAAAAATTGGATAACTTAGGGATGACGGCTTCCGCTCCCAAACCGGTAGAGGCCCAACCCGAGCCCCCGCGTGAGCCTGAGCTTGAGCCGAGTAATTAATTGTATTTCGGTATCTCCGATACTAGTCTCCCCGGATGAAACGCCCTCCACGGAAAGTGTCCCCCATTGGTCCTTTAAGCGATCAGATTGGGGAGTTTATTGCCTACTGGGGCTTTAAGCGAGTTCACGGCAGAATCTGGACCCATCTAGTCGTTTCCGACCGACCTTTGGACGCTTCGGCCCTGATGAAAAAACTTGGTATTTCCAAAGCCCTCGTAAGCATGTCACTGGCAGACTTGCTTCACTACAGTGTCGTCGAAGAGGCCGGGAAAAGCCCGCGAGGCACTCTACTTTACCGAGCCAATCCTCAATTTTGGGATGTCATTTTAAACGTACTCAAAATTCGAGAGCGTGAGATGCTTTTGAGAATTCATGCTGCCCAAAGTCTCGTAGAAAGAATCTCTTCAGCGAAAGCTAAAAAACACGAGCTCGACATGGAGAATGTTGCGATGTTGGGAGAGCTTATCGGCGCTGCCTCCGAAGCCCTTGAAACGTTCTTACTTAAGATGCGTTTTGATCTGTCGTTTGCTAAATCGTTAAAAGTGAACCCTGCTCGGGCTGCCGCCAATTAACTTCCTGGAAATTTCCCGTGATCGTGAAAATAATTTAGCAGTTCATCTTTCTCTTCGTATTTCTTGAGAAGCCATTTCGCTAAAGCTTCGTCATCAGCAGGAAGAGAATCGACCGGGAACCGGCGAACATGAACATGATAAGCGCGCGCCCACCCGGCCATCCATTGCCACAGACTCGGAATCCCTTGGGGGTACACGATCGTGACATCATAGATCGCATCAATCACGGGAGTCAGAGCGCGAACGGAAGCAATAAAGCCTTTGGTTCTAGGAATGAGGACACAGTCGAGTGGCTTTAGTTTTGCTTTCTCAGCATAAGCCCGACTAGCCGCCGACTTCGACGGCGTAATTCGTGTGCCTTCAGGAAACAGAGTCAACCACACGGGAATATCCTCGCGGATAAACTTACCAAACGTTTTTTCGATGGCGCCCTTGTCTTGCTCCCAGTGTCGTTTCAAAAAGAGGGTATCCAAAAAGCTAAGTCCCCATCCTAGTCCCGGCACGTATTTCAAGGTGTCTTTCGCAAACCATTTCATTCTTCCGGTAGATCCCACTTCGAGACCTACGGAAAGCAACACTACGATGTCAGGCATGGACTCATGATTCGCGAAGACGACCGCATTCTCTTGGTAAGGAAGGGGGTCTCCGTTGCGAGTGCGGCGAATGCCGTAAAGCTTATCGCCTCCAACGACACAACTAGACCACCAAAGTCCGGCGATAGAGCCATTGAGAAAGCGGAATAACTTCCTCGAAAAGGGATATACGACGAGGCTTAGCATCTGCAGAAGGTTGCAGAGCATCAAGGTAACAAAAAGGGTTAACCCACAGAGCGTGGCTAGGATCGAACCGAGGACAAGGCCAATTCCCCTAGGGGATTTCAAGAAATGCTGTCTCATAGTCAATCCAGCTGAGGAAGCTACCCTAACGTTCTACCCATTGGCAAACAGTGAAGGGAAAAGCTCTTTTGCCGCACATTTTGACGGATATCGATCGCCATACTTGGGGCGGTGGAACGCTCGTTTTCATTTTGGCGATTAATCCTGCTCTTTTCCTTAGTAACGTCACCCCTTGCCCTAGGCGAATCACTTTGTCCCTCCCCTTCTCAAATTCAGTCGAAGTGGGATCTCTGGTCGCACGGAACCTGTTTAAGAGGAGCCAATAGTTGGCAAAAGGTAATCGATCAGAGAATTGATGGTGAGTCTCTGGGTAACGCCCCTGTCGGTCCACCTATTCAAAACGAAGAATTTATTGCCCTGGCGAATTGGGGAGCCAACTACGTTAACCTTTCCGTTCCCGGTATCTTCTCTGAGACTCCGCCTTATCTCCCTAACAACGCTGTCATCTCTCGACTGGACGATTTGATTTCGAAAGCCGCGAAAGCTAACCTTTTTGTCGTCCTAAGTTTTCGTACTGGTCCCGGCCGTAACGAGGGGACATTTCGCGCTGGTAGTAACTCCTCCGCCAACAATACGATTTGGAAACGAGGAGCCGCGCAAGATGCGTGGGTGCAAATGTGGAAAATGACAGCGCTTCGCTATGCCAATCATCCCAATGTCGTTGGCTACGACTTGATGGTGGAGCCCAACAGTAACGATGTCTTTCTCAAAGTTTATGACTCCCACGCTTTTTATCCGAAGTACGCGGGCACCAAATACGATTGGAATCCATTGGCCAAACGAGTGACCCAAGCCATTCGACAAGTCGATGCCAATACGCCGATAATTTTAGGAAGCATGAACTATAGTGATATCGATTGGCTGTGGGCTTTGAATAGCACCGGCGACCCTAAAACTGTTTACGCGATTCACGGCTACTTGCCTGGCGAATACACCAACCAAATGCCGCCGCTCAAAGTGACCTACCCGGGAATCGTAACAGAGTGGGACGGAACTCAATCCAATTTTACGTTTGGGTGGATCCAAGAAAAGTTGAAACCACTTTTAGATTTTAAAAACTCAAGAAACGTTCCTGTCGCCATCAATGAATTCGGAGTCATGCGCTGGGAACCCGGCGCCGACCGCTACATGGCAGACACAATGGCAATCTATGAATCCATGGGTGTGAATCACGCGTATTGGCTCTGGGAAGTTCAGTATCCCTTGGATTTCGATGAGTTCAATCTAAGACGGGGCCCAGATTACGATCATCACGAAGACGTGGAAACGAGCGCTCTCATAGAGGTGATCAAAGCGAATTGGAAGCTGAATGTCGTGAGACCGAGCAACGTAACTTCCTTTGCAAGCACCCCATCCGCAAGGCGACCGTAAGTCCCAAACCAAAAAAAACATGATTCGAGGAATGTAAAAATCATCTTTTTCATTTTTTTATTTCACATGCTTTTTTGCGCCGAAGCTCCAGACTCTTCGCTTCGAGAACCCGCCAATGAATTTCCGAGTAAACGAGCATCAGTGGCTCTAGGCTTCATTCCCTCCGTACAATCAGCGCGCAACGAGCGAAGGATTCAATCCCAGTTCATCGCTTATTTGGGCGAAGTAGAACGAAGAAGATTTGCTCTCCCACAAATTCCCGGAAGGAAGACTTGAAGACATTTTTGGAGATGCTCTAGACGCACTATTCAAGAAGCATGCACCGAAGCAAAAGACCACAGCCATTACCGTTGCAAAACCTTCTTCTGCAAATCGCTACATTCCTCGAGTCATACGCAACGTGTTCCTCCTTCAGAAATCGGAGGGTCCGAAAGGGTTGGGTTTTGTGATATAGACCCATCCCGATTTAGGAGGATCTGTTGCAATGAAGAAGAATGTCTATACCAAGGAATTCAAGCTTGGTGCGGCCCGAATGGTTGTTG
>JBBQIT010000182.1:0-7982 GCA_038325205.1 Bdellovibrionota bacterium | reverse complement strand
GAGCGGATTTCCTTCGATGCATTCCGATTCGCTGTTGGCTTTGTGGAAGTTGAGGGTCTGAAGGACCACAGGGACCGAGGCCTCCATCACCGGCGGATCTGCGGCCCACAGCGGAGCGGTAAAGATCCCTCCCAGGCAGCCTAGAGCTCCCAGTTTTCTTAAATTTGGCAATAAAAACAAGCCTAAAACCCCTCGCGTAAAGGACTCGATAGCACGAATCGCTTTGGCGTTCCAAGGGCAAAGTCGGGTTTTTTGGCTACTTCCGGATGTCCTTCATTGTCCACTCTAGGTCTGTAGCTAAAACAGCACCTAGAGTCTTCCCATCGCCTGAGGGATTGCTATGGATTCGGCCGAGCGTGATTTTGAAATCCCCCTTTTGTTTGAACCCATACTTGCAAACCATGTTGAAGGATTTGCGTTCGCCCACCTTAAAATCGATGGTGCGTTCCCCGGTGTTAAAGAATGTGTGTTTGAGCTCGCCGCGGGTGTTTCCGCGATAGCATTTCGTCTCCCCTAACAGAATGATGATGGGGTACTTGTGTTCGTTCGTAACGGCCAAGCGAATATCGTATTTCTTGCCTTTGTCTTGGACCCATTCGGCGTTCATCGTCACGACTCCCCCCAGGATTTCACTAGTCTGGTTCGGAACGTACTTTTTCCCGGCACAGGCCGTAGCGAAGAGGATCGCTAGAGAAAGGATGGAAATTTGAACCGCTTTGACGACTCGAGCTGTATTTTTACCTGCCATGAACACAAAAACTCCTTTTGAAAATTTGAGCTAGCCTAAACCTAATTCCCGCTTTAATAAAATCATTTTCAAAAGGGGCGGCGCTAGGCACCGCCCCCTGTTTCCTACCGATCAACCTCATCGAGTTCGTCGACTATGTTTTCAAGGACTTTAGCTGCCTTGTCATACGTACGATCTTCGATGTGCCTGATCGCTTTTTTCGTCTGGCGAAGCAGGTAGTCCACATCGATATCTCGGCGATCGACGCTACGCTTGACCTTGCGGCCATTCGCATCGAAGCACGAGATGACGTTAGCGGAACCGAACCGGCCACGGCATTCTTCGACTGCGGTTTGCGAATAGTTCTTATTAGCGATCACTTTAATACAAGCTGAGATCTTATCGCTTCCGAACTGTTCGCTGCAGACCTTAACCGCTTTGACATCGAAGAAGCGGGCCTCGTTGACCTCTTTCAGGCAAACATCTCTTTGAGCGCTTGTGAAAAGGCTGCGGCATACTTTTTCTGCTTCTTCGAGACCGTCATTCTCCAGGGCATATCCGTTCGGGATGTACCAAAGAGAAGCTAACAACAATATGCTAAGTAAGTTTTTCATTGGTTCCTCTTATTGTCTTTTCAAGTTTAAGCTTTTGCCATCAAGGGTCAGGGAGATGTCATTTTGATTGACCTGATAGCTGACTACTGCCGCTTTGATAGAGGCGGTACATCGGTGACCGTTCGTGACTTCCGAGTGCTCGACCGATTGGAGAATACGAATTTCGGTGGCGCTGATCTCGGCAGGAGCTACTGCCCCAGTATTCACAATCGTCCCATCCTCAAAGGTACAAGTGAGCAGATTGGCAATCGATCCACTTTGTAAGCGAAGGACGAAATTGAAATTCATTCTCTCACCACCGACTTCCAACAACATCGGAGGCATTCCGCCCCAAGTTCCATAGACGCCGGTGTTTTGACCTATTCCAAAACCCTGACTTCCCCCACCACCAGCGCCACCAGCGAGAGTATCTTTTTTATCATCTCCACAAGCCGTGAGCATCAAGCCTAGGGCTAGGACCAAACCTAATTTCAACATCTTCATATCCACTCCTCGTTTATTTTTTTTAATTCACTTCGTGTGAATCGTTATGAGGGGGTACAAAGCAATTAGTCTGCCAACTAGCGTCGCAATGGGTTTAGGCTTGTCGTCGTATTTTTCGCACTAAGTGACTGACAGGTCTGTCAGGTGACCTGACAAAAGGGTCTGACGCGCCAGCAAATAGGAATAGGCGTAGAAATAGGCAATCCCCCCATTGGGACAATGGAGGGATTTGGGGGAGAGAAATTTTTGGGGGGAATTAGAAGCGGGTGATAATCCCAGCCTCGAACATAATATAGTCTTCGCTGATGCGACCGACAGTAGTCAGCCCCATTTTATTATTTAAATTGAGGTTGATGCGCCCGCCGACATGGGCTGCAAGCAAGTTTCCGTCAGTAGCGAAGTGGGTCGTACCACCCAACAACACCCCAAGCTCTAAACCACTAAGCTCAGTCGACGAGGGATTAGCAAAGGGATAAAACTCGCCGTCAATGCCCACCATATACATCGTTTGCTCTTTAACCTTGGCATGACTGCCGCCTACATAGGCGTTCAAAGTGAATAGGTTTGAGGGAACCCAACCCATCGAGATAGCCGCTCCATAGGCTTTGTAGTCGCCTTCTGTCGTCGAGAAGTTCGTCCAGTCGCGGTTTTTAATAGTTTTCTTGGGCCAGTAGGAGCCCGCAAGGCCAAATCTCCATCGGGAGTCATTGGCCTGCGGACGTGGGACTAAGGCGGTGTTGCTCGCTATAGGAGTCACGGGAGTTACAGGAGCTACGGAAACAGGCTCTTGAATCGGAGCGGCCCCGCCTTTGGCCGGGGCGCCACCGATATAGTTGTGATTGTGAATGATGATGGCTCTTTCTTCAGAGTCCTTCTTCGCTTTAGGTTTCTTCTCGACGGGAGCTTCCGTTTCCTCGTCGTTATCTTCTTCCACCGTCTGAGCCGGCGCTGGTTGTTCTTCCGCTGGGTCTTCGTAACCTTGCGGAGAGACTGTCACCGATTTCTTCGTTTTCTTTTTCGGCTTAGTGAAGTGGAAGTTGTACGTATCGGCAGTCGCGTTACGTACGAAACCTACTCCGGTTCCTATGGCGAAGGTGGCCAGTAAGGCCCATACCACCAAACGAGACTTGAGACTTTTCTTACCTTTGCTCATAACTAAGAACCTCCATCATTTTTAAATTCGTCTTCGTTGGTTACGATTGCAATCGTAGTGCCACTCATATTTTTACCTCCTTTCGCTTAAATTGTAGGCTCGCCTACTGGTTATTGCTGGTTATGACAGTAACTCACTGCCAAAGTTGTCAGTCGACTTATCATTGGCGAGAAGTCGATAGAGCGTTCGCTCAGAAATTCCTAAGAGGCCGGCCGCTTTGGCCCGGTTCCCTTGGCAACGATCGAGGACTTTCTTTACAAAGTGCAGGGTAAATTTCTCCTGACTCAGCTTCAAAGAGCCGATCGAGTCCATTTCCGCGTCAAATAGGGTGATTCCGCGCGGTGACGACAAAGCTTCATCCAATTCGATATCAGATTCCGTAATCTGATTCTTTTGGCAAAAAGCGAAAGCGCGGCTTAGGACCTGCTCGAGTTCCCTAACGTTTCCAGGCCAAGAATGGCTTTTCAGTTTGTTTAGCGCTCCGGACGTTATCGAAGCTTCGCTGTCTAATCGGCGTAAAAACATCTCTGCCAATGCCTGAATGTCGGCTTCACCCCGGGACGCTAACGTGGGGAGAGCGACTGTGGCGCCGTTGAGACGATAGTAGAGGTCCTTACGAAACTTCCCCTCATTCACTAAAGTTTCAAGATTTTGATGGGTCGCCGAGAGGATGCGGACGTCGACTGGGGTTGCCTCGGTTCCTCCCACGGGCTCAACTTCTTTTTCCTGGAGCACGCGAAGTAGCTTCGTTTGGAGCTCTAACGAGAGATCTCCAATTTCGTCGAGAAACAGAGTTCCCCCGTTCGCTTGAGTAAATTTACCCTCTTTATCTTTCACGGAGCCTGTATAAGCGCCCTTGCTAGATCCAAAAAGGATCGACTCCATGAGCGTTGGAGGAATAGCCGCACAGTTTAGTGCTACGAAAGGCCCTTTTGCCCTGCCACTTTGTTTGTGGACTTCTCGGGCAACGAGTTCTTTGCCGGTTCCTGTTTCCCCTCGAATGAGAATGCTTAAATCGTGAGGCGCAAGCTTTACGATGCGATCGAGAACCTGAGCCATGGGAGAATTAGGATTACTTCGATCAAAAGCGATAGCGCCCTCGTGAGAACTGCCTACCGTTCTTAGCCTTCGATTCTCTGCTTGCGAAGCTTGTAGTTCATGGTGAGAGAGAAACAAAAGCGCTGCTTGCGTTGCGATGATTTGAACGGTTTCTAAAGTGGCTCGCCGAATCGATCTTCCTGGTTGCCACGTGTAGAGAAAGAGTGCGCCAAAAACATGGTTGTTTCCTTTTAAAAGAGGCACACAAGCGACCGAAAAAACACGGGCGTTGATAAGAGATTTCTGAGAAGCATAATCGTGACCAATCAGACTTTCGATGTACACGGGTTTAGCTGTGGAAATAGCTTCGCCTAAAAGGGTGTGACTCACTAACTCGCGGTGAGAAAGGGTCGAAATCGTTGAGCCCCCATTACGTTCCGAAGTCGTAGTGGTAGCAAGGACTCTCCAGCTGGAAGCATCGCTATTCTCGCAGACCAAAGTTCCGCCCTCGGCAGAAGCCTGTTCTAGGAGAGAGAGCAGCGTGATTTGCAATGATTGGGCTAGTGGAGATCCTGATCCGATGTCTTGAGCTAAAGCTTTAAAGACATCCAAAGGAGCCGAAGCGGAAGGTGCGGTCATTTCCGGACGTGAAAGACGCGTCTGTACCGGTTGGCCATCCCCACTCATGAAAAGAATGACGTTATTTTGCCATTCGATTCGATCACACTCGTTTAAAGGACGTTCGGCTTTGCACTTTTCGCCGTTAACTCGAATCTGTCGCGCGACTGGAATAATGACGGAGTGTTCGCCGCGGGAACGCACGCTGAAGCCGATTTCATCAGAAGTCCCAGGAAGGGAAAGGTCATATCCTGTTCCGACTCCGACGGTGAAAAGGTCCTTATCGATCACAATCGACGGACCCGAAGCTAGTTTTAAAATATTAGATTTTGTCATTCGGCACCTATTACTACGGGACCTTTGGCAGTCACCACGATCTGTTGCTCAATGGGAGCGTAATTGTCTCGACGCAACACCAGTTGGTGTTTGCCGTGCTTAGCTTTTAATTTATTTGAAGTCACGCGAACCCCATCCCAATAGACTTCGACTTCTTCAGGAACTTTAAACTGCACTTCAGACAACGGGGGTGGCGGTGGGGGAATCACTTTTGGCGCGACCGTGGGTGTCGTTGCACTAACCTCACTATGGGTTGCTACCGTTGTTTGCTTAACGGGGTAGGAACGGTACCCAAAGAAAATAAGAGCTATAACCAGTGCTGCTGCTACTGAGAACCACGCGGCCTTGAAGGGGCGGCGTTGGGGCATTCGTTTGGTGACTCGATCAATGACGGGGCTTTCGGGGGCCTTAAGACTGAGATGGGCTAGAATTTCCATGCTCTTTGCCCAGTCTTTCGCCATCGCCGCACTTTCGGCAGAGAGAGAAAGATTTTCCACCGTAGCGCGAAGCATGAACACCGTAAAGTCAGCGGGTTCGGCTAGCCATTTAGAAAACGAAGCCGTCCCCGGGCCAAGTCCCAGGCCTCGGAGATAGTTTTCTAAAGCACTGCGGAACTCTCCGGCGGTTTGGTACCGACTCCACGGATCTTTATTCAAAGCTTTTTGTAAAATACGGCTTAGGTCGGCGCTAATCTTTGGATTGCGGCGGTCCGGAGCTTCGATGTTGTCATGCTGAATAGAATTCAATGTTGCCATCGCAGACGATCGGCTAAACGGTCGCGTGCCGGTTGATAAGAAATAGAAAATAGATCCCACTGAGAACAGATCGGCACGCGAAGTTAACACTTCCCCGGATACTTGTTCGGGAGCCATATAATCAGCCGAGCCCACAATAGCGTGGGGCTGAGTGATATTCGTTTTGGAATCTTCAAACTTTGCTAGTCCAAAATCAGTAACAAAAATTCTTCCCGACTTTTCGACGATCACGTTTTCAGGTTTTAAATCTCGGTGAATGACACCTTTTTCGTGGGCGTACTCCAAAGCTTTAAGGATCTCGATGACAATGAGAGCAGAAACTTCGGGCAAAATGTAGGGGAGTTTATTTTGAAATGTTTCAAGATTTTCTCCATCGACGTAGTCCATGACTAACGCCGGAGGCTCAGTTCTCAAAATAGATCGAATGCTTATGATGTTGGGATGGTGAAGGCCTGCCGAAATTTCAAACTCGCGATTTACACGTCGGAGGGCCTGATCGTTTTTAAAAAAGCTGGAGTGGAATATTTTTAAGCAGACTCGTTCGGAAGCGTTCGGACTTTTTAGGGACTGAGCCAAGTAAGCCGAGGCACTCGCACCACGACCCAGCTCACGAATGAGCGTGTACTCTCCGAACTGTGCTAGGCCCCGATCCACCTTCACTACACCCCTGCATTTACGCCTCTTATCGAAGAGACGTGACCCCTGTGAACCAATGTCTTAAGAACGCAAGATTATATAGAGATTCTTCAAATAATGCAATGCGTTATCAATGAAAGTGGGTGACGATTTACGCTGCGTAGGAGGAGGCTCGTGCCCCGCACCCCTAGGGATGAATTTCTTCGAACCTAGCGCCAAGTAAGGCCTGCCTATCTCTCTGAGATCACTTGGCTTCTAAAGCTCTCCTGGAGGCCTAAAGTAAACTTTATAACGCGCCGATGCATAGATGAGTTTGACTCGTCGCATTAGTTTGGAGCGGTATGAAGCAAGCATTGAAACTTCGTCAAAAGGCCGGAAGTTCTCGTCCGAATCGGACACGCCCTAGGTTGGCTGCGGTAAAGCACGTAGCGCCTCTGGGACTTTACGTTCAACTGGGATGCGGCACTAAGCCTGCCGAAGGCTGGGTCAACGTCGATGGTTCGATGAATGCCAAGCTCGCAAAATTTCCGTTAGTAAAAAAACTTCTGCAAATCGTAGGACTCGTTTCGAAATCGAGCGCCGAGGTTCCGTGGAGCAAAGATATTTTGATTCACGACTTGCGCAAGACGCTCCCCTTTTCGGATAATTCCGTAAGCTGTGTCTATAGTTCACACGTCCTTGAGCATCTTTATTTCGATGACGCGCAAAAACTTTTGGCGGAATGCTTTCGAGTTTTAAAAGACGATGGAGTCTTGCGATTAGTAGTTCCCGACTTAGAGAGTTTGGTCGTAGCTTACATCAAAGAAAAGAAAAGCCCTCTTTTCAGCAAAAAAGGGGTCATGCCCGCAGATCGCTTCAATGAGAAATTGTGCGCTTACGATCCCAAAGCTCTTAAAGCACCACTAGTGTTCAGGATCTTTCGAGCTCTCACTGATTTTCACTCCCACAAGTGGATGTACGATGCCGACTCCCTCACCCATCACATTGAAAAAGCGGGATTCACTTTGGTGGAAGTCCGCCCCTTCTGCGCGAGCAGCATTCCAAATATTCAAGAGATTGAACATCCAGAACGAGTTTTAAATGGCGAAGGAATCTGCGTCGAAGCGGTAAAGTCTTCTAAATCCTAAAAACCGTTCGTTTGCTACTATTTGGCTTCGTAACGCACACATGAAATTCTTCCGTCCGATTTTCATTCCCAGAGTCCTGGTGGTTGCCCTCTTAATTGCGGTCTCTCTTCATAATGCAGAAATTCAGAATCGAGGATGGAGAATAATCGCGGCGAATCGAAATAATATCGATGCAGGTGTCGAGGCAAAGGGAATGACGGAAGCTTTGGCTTTATCCTTTGATGAGACGAAACGCTTGTGGTCGGTTCGAAATGATCCTTCTCGCTATTTCAGTGTGAAACAAACCCTTCCTAAACTGGCCGGTTGGCTAACCGTGACTTTAGAAGCAAAAAACCTTCAACTTAATTTGGCAACTCCTAGAGCCCATCTCAAAATTGCCATCTAGCAAGTAGTTGAAATTCGATCTATTTTTCCGGGGGATCGACAAGCGTGTTTGATTTTGATCTATAGTTAAGATGGAACTTACAAGTAAACAATGGGAAGCAATAGAGGCCT
>JBBQIT010000181.1:0-7989 GCA_038325205.1 Bdellovibrionota bacterium | reverse complement strand
CAGCCAACTCGTAATAGAGATCTTGTTCTAGGTTCGGGCGAAGCGCTTTTACCTTCTTATTTTCCGGCCAAAGATTCTTCACGGAATTAGATCCTCCCAAAGAAAGGGGAAGCATATGATCGATCGTATATTCTTTCTGCTCCGCCGCCGGAATTCCGTAAGCCGCGTAAATCGCTTTCTTCGTTGCGGTGTTCACGTTGCGATTACAGTAAGGGATATGCTCGTCATATCTAAACCCACCAAAATCCGGATTTTGTTCCGTACACTGATCTCCCGGCGTCATATCTGGGTTTGGATGTAGAGGATAAGCCGAAGCGAACAGAGGTACCCATAGAAGCAACAGCAGGAAATGTTTCATCACGCCCCCAGAATGAAATTTTACTGATTACTTAAAGAAGGGATCCCAAAAGATCCCATGCAATAGCATAGCAACCCCTATGCCACCTCATCTTGAGGCTACATAGTATCGCATGCGGGAAATTGTAGGCAATTTTACCGAGTAAGATTGTTAGGTTAGTATCAATTCGCCTCCCGCTCCGCGTTAGCAGAGCGAGAGGGAAATATTATATGTGGGACTCAAGCCGCTTTTTTCTTGGGCGTATTCAAACCGGCTTTTCGCGCTTTCGAACCGCTAGTTTCAAGCTTTCTTGGCTTGGGCGCGAGCTTTCATCGCCTGTTTGCGACGACTTTCGGGTCCTCGATTGGTTGACGATTGTTTCTCGTGCTTAGACAAAGCTTCGCGAGTAGCCGAGTTGTCGGACTTGCCTTTCAATGCTTCAAGACTTGCGTGAGAGATTTTACGATTCATGGGAACCTCTTTTCAGTAAAATAGAATCCAAGTGCAAAGCACATGCCTATAGGACGAAGAGTATATCATTGGAAAATGACCCTAATGGCAACCTAATCCGCCGAAGCTGAATCTTGAGCTGCGGTAAAATGTGGCAGGCTTCAGCAAGGCGATTTCGCCTCAAGAGGCGCCGCTCTACGTTTCCCCAACCTTGTGATAAATTAGTCAGATGAAAGCACTTTCTTTCCTGGTACCCCTTTTTCTTCTCGCGGTGCACTCCTCAGTGGCTTTTTCGGATGCGCACGTCGTTGCCTCCGATCAACGTCCTCATACTAAACCTGGGGATACTAGAAAAACGACTACCGGAGTAATACTCACGAGAACTACCGATTCTGAGTTAACCAAGCTCGGCACAGATCCTGAAAAATGCGGAGAGGCATGGACCGAGCCCAAACACCCCGATGGAAAAGCGGGTAAGACTTGGTGCGATATGGTGAGAAAAAAAGATGGGACGATCAACTACCTAAACCATGAAGACGCCATTAAATACTGTGAGTCTATGCACGCCAAGCTCCCCTCACGCGAAGACTTCGAACAGTTGTCGGTATATTTTGGAATAACTAGAGGCACGGATGGAAAAATACATTCTGAGGAAGGTTATGAGCCGCAAATTCTGCCGAGTCTTACCTATACTCGAAGTGAGGGATTGGTTAAGGCAGGTCTCAAAAAGATCGAAAGCTATTTCTTCTGGACGGCTACCTACGACAAGAAAGCGCGGTTTAGCGTTAATACTTTTGGGGCTGGAGACGGTCACTCGGGCGACTACGTGGATCCCAAAACCAACATCATGGCATTCCGCTGCATTGCTGGCTGATAGTCGTCTTAGCTAAGAGGCAACAACCTACTCCGCTAGCGTATGTGCCGTAGCTTTTATTTTAGAGTTCGAAACCGTAGTCTCCGTCTCATTGAAAGTACGCTGCCCTAACAGACCGAAGACGGCTACGAAGAGACCTATCCAAATCACTCGCACCACATTTAGCTCAACTTTGCTCATGACTTACTCCTTCAATCCCACTTCATACCATGGCACACCTTTGCCCGATAATTAGAATAGCGGAAGGAATAAAAAGGAAGTATAAGCGGCACCAATGAAAAAAATCTGTGTCTTCTTTCTGACTGTGGCTTCACCTCTTTTTGCGTGCGGACTCATCGGCGAATACTCGAATTTAGGCTTCGCTCCGACTGATATCTCATCCGTACACCCCATTTATCTCCAGCATCACCTGGTGAGGGATAAGACTATAGTTTCGGCAGCCTCTTTCTTAGATGGCGCCTTTACCGCAGGGACTAAATATTTTCAGAGCAAGACGATTCATCTTTCGAATGTGAAGTTAGGAACTCCTCTTATCCTAGGGCCAGGCAAGGACATCGAAGTGAATACGAAAATTGAAGGCGGCAAAATTAGAATTTCTACCGACAAGGCCCACTTCGCCGCCAGCATTGACACTGAAGCCCGCCCCGCACATCACCTCCCCCTCGCTACCGCACATACTCAAGTTAGCATCCAGGAGCTCTATGCTTTCATGAGGGAATCCAATCTCAACTACGGCCGCTACTTTCGGACGTTGAAGGAGGTTCTCGTGCAAGATGATCAAGCCATAGGTTTATTGGAAATGAATCGCAGTTTACCCACCGAAGGGCACTCCCTCCACCCCACGATCATCGATGGAGCTTTCCACGCAATGGCGGCTATCGGCTATCAACGAGTAGGATTTAGCGGAGGAGATAAACGCACCCTGGTCCCCGTCTTCTTCGATCACGTCACCTATTGGGGAGGAGACATCGACTACTCGGGATTATTTACGGTGGAAGCCCACTTGAAGCAATTAAGTCCCGAAGACAAAAAGGTGAAGTACGACCTCATTATTTTCAATGCTAAGGGAAAAAGGGTATTTCAGATTGAAAACGGATTACTGATGCAGGTGGATTTCTAACTCTCTGCTCTCTGCTCTCTGCTCTTTGCTCCCTGTCATTGCGAGAAGCGACTTGTCCGGAGTAGCCGAAGGCGAAGACGGAAGCGACGAAGCAACCTTTGCCCTCTCACTGAGGCAACAAACCACTACCTTGCACGATCCTACTTCCGACCGCTAACTACCGTCGTAATCTCCAAACAAAGATCAGTGCTGTTAACGGTTTCGAGCTCGCGATTCACTAGATCTTCCTCTTGGTCGCTTAAGTCTTTCGCGAGGAGTCCACCCTTTAACGTCTTTATGATCCCCTTCAAATTCTCAAGATAGAGTTTTGTCGTAGGATCTGTACCAACAAAGGTGTTGGATAAAAACTGGACTTCAAGGGATTGAAACTTGGCCTTTGCGAAGAGGCCGTACAGTTGAAGTCCCAAAGAATGATTTTGTCCGAGGGCACTTCGCTTGTCTTTCCAGATCGAAAAAACCTTTTGAAAAGTGGGGCGTGGAGGGACCATCCAAATGGCATCCTGAAAAAGCTCGTGTGCGACCACCGTCCCCCCGGGCTTAGTCACCCTTCTCATCTCCTCAATCGCGCCCAAAGGATTTGCTAAGTGAGTTAGCAAAAAGCGGCAGTAGCAAAGATCGAATGTGTTATCAGCGAAAGGAAGTTTAAAGACATCGGCTTGTTCAAAATTCAGGTTCGTGAGTTTCGGATAGGTCGAGTTGTTGGCTTCGATACGAGCCGGCTCTAGATCAACTCCAGTCACCTTCCCCTTAGTTTTCTGGGCCACATACGCGCTAATGGCGCCAGTACCGCAAGCGACATCGAGCACTGACATATTTTCATTGGTTAGAAACTTGTCCAGGAAGTGCGGGCCCGAATAGAGGAGCATGGCCTGTGTAGTCAGCCGGTTATTCTCGGCTTCGCCAACGTTAAGCGTGTAGGATCCGGGCATAGATAAGTCTCCTTAGAACCGAGATTGCTGGCATCAACTTTGGCCAGCGTACTTATCATTTTCAACGAAAGAGATCAATGTACGGCCCCAGTTCGCCTCTTCAAGCACCCTCTCCGAAACCCAACTCTCCACTGCCTCGGTCCCCGGCGGATAATACATATCCTGCGTCTGTCGTCTAACAAAGGCCTCATCCGCCCCAGCCCGCAAACGAACATAAGAAACGCAACGGTCGAATAGAATCTGCCTTCTGTCATTGCGAGGAAGCAAACGTTCGCCCGCTCACTGACGCAACAAACCAGTCCCTTCCACAATCCCTCTCCGATTTTCGAGCCCGTCTATCATCCAGGCACTGTCCAAAAAATACACAATTTCCTAGGACTTTGAAGGCCGACTCCGAGTCTAGAAAGTGAGGTACTGATTTTGCATTACTGTCTGCCATGCGCCTAACACTTTTGCTTTGCCTGATCACTCTTTCCTCCAACGCGTTTGCGGTTCGAAAAAATGAGGTATGTTCCGGAAGTGTCGCCCCAGAAGAACGCGTTCTCGCTAAATCGCTTAAAATCGTTTTCTCGGTCGGTACGGAAGTGGACGATGCCAACGGACCCCAGTTCCCCATTCTCTACAAGGTGGGTTTGTCGAAGCCCTCATACTCTTACTTGGCTAGCTATGCCTCGGATTGGCGCACGCAAATGACTTTGACGTCGATAAAGGGTCTACCCGTCAAACCTCTCCCGGGAATCCCCATCGGAAACGTAAGCTACGACTTAACCGCTGATTTCAGCGGAACCTTGGGCGCCGAAACGGGTGAGATACAGACCCGCACTCACTTCTCTCTGATTGGACCCGATGACTGGGCTGAGTTTCCCGATGCCGCGATAGCGTTGCCAGTAGAAACGGGAATCGAAGTGGTCTATCACATTAAAAGTCGGCAAGCTTCCAACTACAAATGCGAGTGGGACGAAGTCATTGTCTTAAAGGCCGGTCAGGTTATCCAGCAGTAGTGCCTTCGTAATAATGTCTCTCAAGGCTAGTTCGCCTCGGCAAGCACCTTCAACGGCACCCAACGCTCCACTGCCTCCAACCCCGGCGGATAATACATATCTTGAATCTGCCTACTTCTAAACTGCTCGGTCATTCCCGCTTTCCAAAGCACAAGAGAAGCGCAACGATCGCCCAAAATCTTCATCGTCACCAGTCGACGAGCCAAAGACCTAAAATTGGTGGCAGGCGAAACCGTCAACGAATCAGGCCGCGGACTATAATAGTAGAGGGGTTCATCTCCCGGAGTGCCCCCACTCGGGAATAAACGAATAAACCGATTAGCAAAATCCATATCCATTGAAATACGGTTACGACCGTTAAAACCACCAATTTCCATCACTCGAGTCGTGCGAAAAAGTCCCCGAGTCATCGAGAAATTAAAGTCGTCTCGCCGACTCGAGTAGCGACGAAGCACGGGAAGTTCAGGTTGAGGTCCTTGAGCTTCTGGAAAGGCCCCGTAGGTAATACGGTTCGTTTCAACATTGAAATGAGGAATGCTAACAGCATCAATGGGATGGGTTTGGATATGATCTACCTGCCGACGAAGCCTCTCTGGATGAGATAAATCATCACTATCCTGCCAGGTCACAAACTCACCCCGAACCCAATGCTTAAGCGCATAGTTACTGGCAGCGTACATCCCGACATTCTGATTCAACCGGTACAACCTCACCCGGTCGTCATAGACACTTTCTTTGATTCGTTCAAAGCCCCCGTCCGTCGAAGCGTCATCCACAATGATTAACTCAAAATCCGGATAGGTCTGTTTAAGGATACTGTCTATCGCATGGAGGACTAACCCTGATCGATTGTAAGTCGTCATCACGACAGAAACTCGCCCTTGGACAAAGGGCCCGGCGAATAGCGACTGGCAAAAGAGAAAAGTAAGTAGAAATGCGCCCATTAGGCGGGAGCCTAAGGCTCCTCCTATACCTCTATACCCCTGATACATTAGGAAGGCTTACTATAGGAATTACCGCTCCTAAAGCAGAAGAAGACACTTTAGAAAGAATTACGAGTGGCGGAAGAATTGGTATAGGGAGGATCTACCCGGGGCTTACGGAGTCTCCTTCGGGTGGGGTGTGAGACGTTCCCCAGTCTTAAAGAAATGGTCCATGATGCGGAGTTTTTCAGTATCCTCTGCCGAAAGGTCATCCGGTGGGGCAACCAAAGCCGCGAGGTACTGATAAAACACCAAGGCTAAGAAGTCCGTCTGATTAAGGACTTCGTCTAAGAGAACCTTCTCCGCCTTTTCGCCGTCGGCTCCTTCGAGTCTTGAGTACTGGATCGCCCAAAGTTTGACGAGAGGAGCTCTGATCTCGGTCTTATCTTCGCGAGCGATCCCAATGAGTCTTCCGATTCGCCCACGTATTTTTTCGTTCTTAGGATCAGCGCCGCTTAGCTCTAAGCGAAGTTTCTCCCATTTCTCAACGACGATTTCTGAGGCCGCTAGCTCTTTTTCAAGCGTAGCGTCCTCGTAGTACTGGGCGGCGTCCTTATCAGACACCGAAACAAATTCTCGGGGAGGGAGATTGCCATTCTTATCGGCGACTACGGGGTCCCCGAAGCGAGTGTTCGTGCACCCACTGAGTAGAATGATACCTACAGCAACCAACATCGCACTGAAACGTCCCTTAAACACAAAAGTATTAGCTCTCATCATCATCACTCCGATTTATGTCAGCACTTTCGCCGCCAAATTCTTTTCTTCGGGGCTGAGAGTAATGGAAACAAGAGGTCGGATGGGCTTTAGGAAGGGGCTTAGGAGAGAGAAAAGGCGTTATTTAGATCGTTTTGTTCACGGTGTGAACGGCGAGTAAAATAGAGATTGGGATCGAATTCCCGGCGCGGTATTTCATTCGGGCTCCCGCGGGCAAAAGGAAAGAGCTCTGAACGACTGTAGACCACATCTAGAGGACGAGCTGAGGCCTCAAACAGCCCTATTTCCCCCTTTTTCGCCTTTCCCCTAAAAATTCCACAGGCTTAAATTGACACCCCGGCCTGCCCCGTCTAGCCTACGGTCCGGTCAGACCAACATCCTTTTAGGGGCGGTAGTTAAGTTGGTTATAACGTCTGCCTGTCACGCAGAAGGCCGCGGGTTCGAGTCCCGTCCGCCCCGCCAACACTTTCCATTTTTTCAATCGGTTACAAAGGAAAACCTCGGCCAAATCGGACGAGGTGGACGATATAGCTACGCTTCGTTCATTCCGATCAGACTTCTAGTTCAAATCGAAACTAGGAGGTCATTTTGGGATACTACGTCAAAGCCATTCCATGGAAGAAGTCGACGCCTCAATGGAAGGTCCAGTTCATTTCTTTCACGAAGGCAGATACCGTTCATTCCCGGGCAAAGAAACCAAAGCGCGAACGGGATATTTCGAGGTCCAGGTGGTTAGCATTGGGATTCAATCCGTTCATGACTCTTTCCGATGCAAAGGTCCGAGCTAGGCAACTAAACAAACAATCGCTGATGAAACGCCAAGAACAGCAGCTAATTAAAATCGATGAGGCCCAAAGCGAAATCCAAAAACGCTATGATTCGATATTGCCATCTGAGTTCGTTGCCGAGTTTGAACTCCGGTTTATTCGAAAGAGGGACAGCCAGACGGAACAAGGCCTTAGAAAAAATACGCGTGCCTACGTTGCGTGGCGTGCGGCGCAGCGAATGATCGCCTCAGTCGGGGTCGAACCATCAGAATGGTTTTGCCACACTTACCGGATTTACGATTATTTCCATCAGCAGAAAATGAGTCTCAGATACCTAAGTACGGTCCTGAAACTCGCAAATCTTTGGGGATTCTTTATCTGCAGGAAACTGGGACGGCCCTTTCTCCCAGTTCCACTGCCGCGAGGCTACGAGCGGATGAGGCTCATTGAAGCCAACTACGAGAAAACCAAAGGAGTTTCTCGCGCTTCCAAACCGATTACGCCGAACGATCTCATAAGATTAGAACCCAAAATAAATCGCAAGAACTTCAACTGGCTTTTTCTATCGGTTTGGTTCGGATTGCGACCTCAGGAGTTAGACAATCTTCACAAACCCGACTGCTGGAAATTCGAAACCCTGCCTAATGGGAGAAAAATTCTGTGGGTCTATCAGACCAAAATAGTGGCTCTTCCTCCAGAGGATCGTTGGAAACCAATTCCTATCCTTTTTGATGAACAACATTTTGGTCTGAATATCATAACTTCTGGAAACTTTCGCAGGCCGATTCGAATGACAATGGTTCGGCACTTC
>JBBQIT010000180.1:0-7994 GCA_038325205.1 Bdellovibrionota bacterium | reverse complement strand
GGAACAAAAAAATAGCCCCCGTTTGTACCCAAACGGGGGCCGACAAGCCGCCTACCAACGACAAGAAAGCGCCGACGAACCGGCGCGTCAGCGCTCAAACCTTATTCACTGCGTCTCACTTTTCTGAGGGAGATTCCACCTTACGATAAAGCCGATTTCCCTCGGAATCGGAAAGGATTTCTTGATAAGAAGCCCAGTCATCGAATGAGGGAAAGGATTTTGAAGAAGGAGCGAGGGCGATGCGGTAGTTCTTAGGACAGGTAGACTTCACGGAGGAATCTAAATAGAGACCTTTTACAAAAACCACTTTGTTGGGGAGGCCAGAGAATTCCACGCAAGCGGAGTTTATCTTGCCTACGTTCTTTCGAACCCTTTCCGCAAAATTCGTTAAGGAGGCAAGATGAGTCTCTCCTTCTCCCGCCCGCCAACGATTCGAAGTCACAAGCGGGGCAACACCGAAAATCGCGAGATAAAGAAAAGCGTGTCCCCAACGGATAATAGATGGCTCAATCCCTTCGAGAGATTGGAGAAGCCAAAAAAGAAATAAGGGGAGAGCACCCAAGAAAAATCTCGCCGCTAAGAAGCTGGGACGAAACAAGACATAAGCGGCGCCGAAGCAAAGAGAAAAGGAAAAGAGCAAAGCCGTTTGGAAAGTGAAGCGTCTTAACCCCAGGGCGACGGCTAAACAGAGAAGCAGGACTGGCCAATTCCAAAGCACTCCAGAGATCCCAAAAAGATGAGGCAGCAATTCGAACGGGGGATATCTTCCCCCAAAACCCGAGCCTAGTTCTTGCCGATGATACAAACACATGCCCTGTCCCACCAGTAAAATCACACAAGGAATAAGGCACAGCGCTGCTCTTTTGGTTAAGACATGACAGCGTCGGCTAGAATCTGGTGAAAGAGATGTCAAAAACGTCCACGCAAGAACTGCCGCGATGCCAAGCATTCCGAGAAAAGACTGCACTAAAGGACCGAAAGCCAGAATCACGCCCAGCAGAATCTCGATTTTACGATTCGATTTCTCCAACAACCGAAGAGGGAGTACGGTCAATCCAAGTCCGGCCAGTAACATGAGGGAGTAACCTTTTAGGGAGTGCGAATATCTAATGAAGAAAGCGTTAGCAGCGAAAGCGAGGAGTAAAAAGGAGTTTCCCCAGGGAGAAAGTCTCTGAGAACCTACCCGGAAAAGACAAACTAAAAAGCAAAGCGAGAACATGACAGAAGGGACGGCGCCTACAAGTCTGGCGTTTCCAGAGTCGTTGGCGAATAGCTTTAGAAAGATCCAACTGAGCAAGGCGCTCAACGAATGGGTTTCGGGTTGAAAAGGATGAATGGATAGTAGGCCGCGATTAAGAAGTCCCAGGGTGATCGCCAGTTCGTCAGCGCCAAAGGGATCGTAGTACCAGGCATAAAGAACACGAATGATAGCGATCGAAAGAAGAAGACGAGGAATCAATCGATTCGGTTTCACTTAACCTTGGGGAGAGAAAGTAAGTTCGATCGAGCTAGCTGGAGTAACGACAGCACCCGGCTTGGGATTTTGATTTTCAAGATAACCACTTCCAGAAACCCGTACGTCCGAGAAATATTTTTCCAGCACCCTGAGCGTGTCTCGCATGCTGCTGCCTTTGAGGTCAGGCATTACGATCTGCCCATCGGCTTGAGGGGTGATTTCTGAAACCACCGTAGGAGCTAAAACTGGGGCCTCGACGATCGGTCGTTTTGCCGTAGAGTTGCGCGCAATGGCTTTTCGGGGAACTCGATCAAGAATTTGAAGGGAACGTTCCGCCACTCTTTTGAACAAAGGGGCAGCGACTTGTGTGGCGTAGTATCCGCCCTTAGGTTCATCGACCATGACGGCAACGACCAATTCAGGACGGTCGGCGGGAAGATATCCTAGGAAAGATGAATAGTATTTTCCTCCTCCATATCCTTCCCCGCTTTCATATTTCTGAGCAGTGCCCGTTTTCCCGGCAACATGTATTCCCGGAATGGCGGCAGGAATTCCAGTGCCGCCTTTTTCTTCAGTCACGCCCACCAAAATATCTTTCATCACTTTAACGGTGGAAGCAGAAAAGATTCGCTTCTCCTCGATGGAAGCGTCGTTCTGTTTTACTAAAACTTTCGGGCGAACCATAAAGCCTCCGTTTGCCAAAGAGGCGAACGCCGAGACCATCTGTAACGGCGTTACCGCAAATCCTTGGCCAAAAGCTGAAGAGGCTAAAAAGAACGGGGTCCAGCCCGGCAATGGCTTTAAGGAAGCCGTCACTTCTCCTGGCAACTCAACTCCCGTCTTCGCGCCAAAGCCAATTTTTTCAAAAAGTGCCCGAACTCGGTCCGGACCTAAGTGTTGAGCAATTTTTATTGCTCCGATATTGCTGGAGAAGCGAATGACTTTGCTTAAAGGGATGATTCCCCAATGATGGCTGGGGTCGGCTTCATGGATTTTTTTATTCCCTATTGAAAACTCGCCGTTGCCGCAATCGACAGGAGTGTTGGGACTCATGATTCCCTGATCAATAGCTTCAGCAGCTAGGAGAGTTTTTAGTGTAGAACCTGGTTCGTAGAGGTAGGAGACCAACCGATTCGCAAGAGCAGTAGGAGAAGAATGTCCAACCTGGTTAGGATCAAAAGACGGGGTCTGTGCCATGGCGAATATCTCGCCAGTAAAAGGGTCCATCACGATGCCCAAGACCGATTTCGCCTCGGTCTCTTTGAAGGATGTCGCTAACTCTTCTTCTAACACGTGCTGAATTCTTCGATCGATAGTAGCGTAAGCTCCCGTCATGTCCCCATCTTCGGACATAGAATACCTATCGATGTAGGACGCGTTTCCTTTTCCATCTCGAACTACATGCAGTTGACGATGCTCTTGGGAAAGTTCTTCATTAAGAGAAAGCTCTAACCCCGCAAGCCCATTCCCATCGATATCGGTAAAGCCTAGCGTATTGGCGGCAAGCTGTTCATTGGGATAAATTCGCTTGTTCTCGGGCTGTACGAAAATGCCTGGCATATTCTCTTTATCAATCTTGTGCGCCAATTCTTCGTTTACTTGTCTTTGCACCCAAACGAACGACTTACGCGTACGAAGGCGAGCCAACCACTTAGCGGGGGTTCCGCCAAGAAGCTTCGCCAGTTTGCGGGCCGTCTCTTTTTTTCGAGTGGCCAGTTTCGGTCTGGCGAAAACAGAGCCTGCGGGAACGCTCACGGCTAACTCTTCCCCGTTACGATCTAAGATAGGAAGTCTAGCGACGACATTTTTAGAAGTTCGCTCGAACTGACGAGTTGCTAAAGCATGGAGTTCGGGATTCACCCAGACTTGAAGTTGAATAAGACGAACGCCGATGAAGCAAAAGAACAAGACGAAGAGGAAATAGACGAGAGTGAATCGAAATCTTAGCCATTGGCCCATGCTATTTGTTCTCGGTTAGAGGCGCTTTTGCTGTTTTCATTCGAACTACTTGATCCAACGCGGGAGCGGCTAATCCTAAATCAACGGCGATAGCTTCGAGTCTTCCGGGAGCCGTTTGCTTTAACCAACGCACTCTCTCTGTTTGAACGTCTTGCTGAAGTTTGCGCAGCGACTTGTCCTGTTGAACGTACAGATACGTCGCTTTAACGGTCTGTGTTCGTACCCATATGATGGCTGCAGAAAGAACAAACAAACACGACAGCCAAAAGACGGTCTCTTTGCGGAGCGTACCGATTTCTATCATTCGTTTACCGTGTAGATTTTTTGTTGCGGGAAAGAAGGAAAGGTCGAGCTCTCTTTACGAAAGCCTTCCTTTCTATTCTAGTTCTCTTGGGGAAGTTTTTCAACGCACCGAAGTTTGGCACTGCGTGCTCTGGGGTTTTCCTGTAGCTCGGTTTCGCCCGGCAGGATGGGCTTTTTAGTGAGCCACTCGACCTTTTTAGGGTCCGAACAGCGGCAAATAGGTTCGTCACAGGTACAACGCCCGGCGGCAACTTTTAGAAGTCGTTTTACCAGCCTGTCTTCCGTCGAATGAAAGGTCATAATCGCAAGTCGGCCGTTTGGCTTAAGTCGTTCAATTAAAGCGGGAATTCCCGTCGATACTTCACCCAACTCATCATTCACGGCCATTCGAAGCGCCATAAAGAGGGTTGTGGCGGGATGACGTTTACTTCGCTTGGGGCCCATCATGACCGCCAAATCATCGGTGGTTCGCAAAGTTCCATTTTTCGCCGCTTCAAGGACTCGTCTTGCCACCTTGAAGGCACCGGGGATACCAGCGGACTCTTTAAGAAACAGGCCCAACTCTTCTTCCTCCCACTCCCCTAAACATTCAGAAAGAGGTCTATCTCTTTTCCGATCCATGCGCATGTCGAGAGGTCCTGAATGGTTGAAAGAAAAGCCTCGGTGAGGCTCGAGTAGCTGGCGAGTGCTGACGCCCAAATCAACGACAAAGCCGTCAAACAAGAGTGGATCGGTAACGGTTTCGGAGAATTCGGATAGCCGAGAATGGACCAGCGTAAGTCTCTTGTCGCTGGCGTATTTCCCCGTTTGTTCGTACCGCTCGAGGGTCTCTTTATCTCTATCCACCCCAATCACGCGCCCAGCGCCTGCATCTAAAAGCGCATCGCTATGCCCGCCTTCGCCAAAGGTTAAATCGGCGTAGACGCCCGAAGGAGATATCCTCAAAAGGTCTATGATTTCAGGGACTAAAATTGATTTGTGCAATCGATCCATAAGCCCTATTTAACGCAACGCAAAATAATACTAAACCTTTTTGACGCACCGTCCGAAACATACCAAGTAACTTGCTGCATAGCAGCATTACTTGGAGTTAACGATGGCGATCACATTAGGTACCAATTTAGCTGCTCTTAACGCGAGCAACAACTTAGACACCACGACAGACCAATACAACAAGTCTCTTCAAAGATTAGCGTCAGGTGAAAGAATCGCGACAGTCGGGGATGACCCTTCCGGAAGCGCCCGTGCCGCAGGCCTCCAAGTACAGGTGAGCGCATTAGGGCAAGCCAAGCGAAATGTCGGAGATGCGGCATCGGTGATCAACGTCGCCGAAGGCGGTCTCAATGAAATTAACAACCAGCTCATGAGACTTCGTGAACTCTCTCTCGCTGCGGCCAACGAAGAGATCGAGCCAGGCGAAAGAAACTCGCTTTCGATTGAGGCCAATAGCATCGTTTCCGAAATCGATAGACTCGCGCAAAGCACTCACTACTCTGGAAAAAATTTATTGAACGGTGACGGCAAAGCCCTTACCTTCCAAGTCGGTCCTAACAATAGCGAAAACGATCGAGTGACTTTTGCCGGTGGTATTGACGCTACGGCATCTAATCTCGGGATTAGCGGCCTAAACATTTACAGTCCTGACGATGCACTTAGTTCGATCGATTCGGTGGATCAAGCCATTCAAAAAATACAGAGCTATCGAGCGCAGACCGGATCGTTCGCTTCGCGTTTGAATTCGATTGATAACTCCCTAAGTTCCAATCAAGCGGCACTCACGGGAGCTTTATCCAACGTTCGCGACACGGACTATGCTCAGGAGTCTTCTCGAGCGATGCAACTCGATATTCAAAAGCGCGCCCAGATTGCCGTCCTTTCGCACGCGAATCTCGATGCCCAAAACGTACTCAAATTATTGGGAGGTTGATAGTGAGACGACCTACTAAATACAAACTGCCACGCCGCCCCATGATACAGCGAGCTATAGAGAATAAGACGCTAATTAAATGGTGTCCGAGTCTCCTCATGCTTGTTCTTCATCTTGCCGATAAAGAGGATGAAGGGGGATTCACTCGTGAACGTGAAAGCAGTACCTGGCTTAGCTCCATTTCAAGTCAATCTGGCTACCGAAGCCACTGACGAAGAGCGACGTCGCGAGGAAAAGTCCAAAAAGGCGTTAGCCAAGTCCCTGACTCCCCCTAAGGCCAAAGCCGAGACCGAAATTCCCGTTTCTATAGAAAATGACTCGTCAATCTCCCGTCAGATAGTTGACAGTGAAAAGGTCATTCAGCTCCTTGCTTACCAACCCACGCACAAAAAAATCGAGAGCAAGATTTTTCTCAAAAACTTGTCCAAAAAACCAACGCTTTCTTCCGACAGCTCGAAGCAAAAAAAAGTAGATCGCATCCTTTAATCGTCGAATAACGCCTCTCTCGCGTTGAAACGAAATCCCTTTTCCCTTATACTGAATACAGACCTTAACCGCTTCACCCGTTCTCTTTTTAAATCCCTTTTGAACTAAATAAATTTACTCTCTAGGCGCTTCTTCCATCGCCTAGTGGACTTCTGTCCTCATCTTCTGGAGATTCATTTGCCCGGTCCGAACTCCATCTCTTCTGGCGCAGATATCCAGCCGGTAAACGGCTTGGGCCCAGAACTGCAAAAAGCCTATCAAGCGGCAACGCTCGCCGATCGAAAACCAATCCAAAATATTGAGAATCAAAAATCCAAACTCGAAGATAAGCTGAAGCTTCTTAACGATCTGATCGGAAGAGTAGACGGAGTCAAAGGACTACTGCCACAACTAAACTCTCCCATAGCGATTCGGGAGCTAACCGTAGGATCAAGTGACGAACGCGCCCTTTCAGCGACTGCAGACAAATCTTTTGCCCAGCCTGGAAGCTACAGCATGGAAGTCCGCCAACTCGCTAGTCCGGCGTCGGCGCTGTCCAATGGTTTACCGGACAGGGATAAAACCAGAATCGGTTCAGGATACTTTAGTTACACCGGCGGAGATGGAGAATCTCACGAAGTTTTCATCGACGATGAGAACGCGACGCTCGATGGCGTCGCTCGCAGTATCAATGGAGCGAGACTAGGAATTAGAGCAGGCGTCGTAAATGATATGACCGACCCAGAAAACCCCTGGCGACTCGTCATAACCGGGGAAGTTGGCGGCGCTCAGAATAGCGTAAATTATCCTGAGTTTTACTTCGTCGATGGACAATCCGAATTCTTCATTGAAAAAGAAAAGCCGGCGACTAACGCCCTTATACGATTCCAGGGCCAAGACATAGAAAGCCCGACGAATGAAATCAAAGATCTTATGCCCGGGGTCACGGTAAATCTAAAAGGAGTGACCGAAGAAGGGCGACCCGGAAATCTCACGATTAGTCAGGATATTCCTAAGACTACCGTAAAGATGAAAGACCTCGTGGACAAGTTGAATGGGGTTTTCTCATTCGTCCAATCACAAAATAATCTCGACGAAAAAAGCGATACCAGCAGGACCTTGGGCGGAGACTATAGCTTACGAGTGACAGAAGATCGCCTGAGAACGGCCCTGACACAAAATTACAGTTTCGACCCGAATCGCTCTATTCATTCTCTGGGCGACCGAGGAGTTCAGTTCGATAAGAAGGGGACCCTAACCTTCGACGAGAAGAAGTTTCAAGCGGTATTAAACGCCAACTTCGATGGCGTCGTCGATTTCATGACAGGTGACGGGGTCGGTAGTGGCGTGGTCCCTGCCATACAGCGCGCCGTAGATACGATTTCATCAAGCCCGGGCTCGGTGCTCACCTCAAAGAAACAGAGCGACACCCAAAAGGTCACTCGTATGCAAAAAGACATCGAGGATCGGGAGAAGCTCGCGGCTCGCAAGCAAGAAGATTTGAAGTTGAAACTAAGTCATGCCCAAGCGGCTATCACCACGATTCAACAACAAGGCGCCTCCCTCGGTCAGATGGGCGGCGGGGGTAACATTCTCAATCAACTCTTAGGCGGATAGAAGGAAACTAATGAACGGGAAACCAAAATCAAATACTCTCTCCGGTGTCGATTCGTACCGAAAAACAGAAGTAGTTACGGCGAATCGAGAGACTATTCTTTTGATGATGTACTCGGGAGCAATTCGTTTTTTGAAACGAGCGATGGAGTCTCAACAGAAGGCAAATATCGAGGAGACCACCAAGTACGTCGGAAAGACCCAGCTTATCCTGACAGAGCTGCGCTCTACCCTAAATTTCGAACTAGACAACAATTTTGCGTCAACCAT
>JBBQIT010000179.1:0-8000 GCA_038325205.1 Bdellovibrionota bacterium | reverse complement strand
ATCGCCGTATATAAAATTTTGCGCCCCAGTGCCCATGGCATTGAGAGCCGTTTTGAACTCATCAAAGTTGCGGGCTCTATTTACATTGAGAACCGCAGCAAGTTCTGTAGTCCCCTCATGGCCCGTCCATTTATAGGAAAGTCCTATCGACCCCATTCCTTTTTCCAAATCATTCCATATCTTAGTGAGCTCGGAAAAGTGCTTGGAAAAGTAGAATCCGTGCTCTTTACTATAGAGGACGGTGAGCGTGCCCGGCACTACCACCCCCTGCTCGTCACGGACATCGAATTTCATTGGGATAGGGGTAAGCTTTCTAAAGAGCTGGCCGGCGCCCGGAATCTTTTCTAAGAAAATTGATTCGTGATCGCGCGTCATCTGATCCAGATAGATATCGTCCACGTCGGCAGTGAGATTGGTTAATCCCCACGCCACATCGTCATTGTGCCCAATCAAAACTCCTGGAACTCCCGGAGGTTTTACCCCGCGCGCACGAATCGTCCCTCCCGCGGATTTAGAGTCCAGAGCCACTTCATAAAAAGTCATGGGGAAAGTGAGCGGTAGATGCGGGTCGTTCGCCAACATAGTGGCGTTGCCGTTGGCAAATGACTTAGAGACTACCCAATTATTGCTGCCAAAGGCCGCTCGACGAGAGCAATCCGGAATTGGAAAGGGTTTTGGTTTGCAGCTAAGATCGGCTTTAAGCAAAGCTTTGAGCATTTGCTCTCTTGCTTTCGCGCGCAGAACCGGTCTCTTTGTTTGGTTTGCTGCCGCTTTGGCGGCGAATTTTTTGGGCACAATAAACGTGTTTTCGAGAGGTCTTAAATCAAGAAAGTCGGTGAACTCTGCGCCACGACCGTTGCCTAAAAGGATCTTTTGGATCATCCCCAGCGCAAACTTTTCGTTGAAAGAGCTTGAAAGAAAAAATCCCATTGCAGTACCGATAGCAATAGAGTCACTCACCTGCCAGGGGATGGGAACGTAGTTGGCGGAGCGAGAAAGTATCCGATATTTCTGTAGGAGCGAATCGCTTGCCGGCAAAGCGTTGAGGTAGCGGTTTACTCCATTAGCGAACGCTTGCAGCTGATCGTAAACTTCAGGATATAGCTTTTTGACCTGAATGTCGGAATTGATCACGGCAATGGGAAGGCCGAGGGCGATCGTTTCCATATCAAGGTCTCTACCGCCGGCTCCTACCAGCTCGGAAAGCCTACCGGTGGCGCTTCGGCGAAGAATATCCATCTGCAAAAATCGATCGGAAGCCACGGTAAAGCCTTCTTGCTCAAAAAGAGCACGATCGGCTTCCTCGGGATTCGTAGTGAATCCTTCGACTTTAAAACTGACCTGGTTCTGTGCGCCTCGAGTGACTCGAACCGAGAGCGGGCTTGGTGTCCTTACACCTGTGCCCACGTTCTCATTCTTGCTACACCCAAAAAGGAACACGACCCCCGCTATGAGGATTAAAACACGTTTCATTTTTTTTAAGCCCCCCCGTACGAAATCCCAATTCCCTATTCCGAGGGCCACGCTATAAGTCGTATCGCTAGGAGTCAAATTGTAAATCCCAGCAGTGGGCACAAGTCCCGGAAGCCGCTCAGGTAAAAGCTCTGCGGTATTAGGGGGTTGTACCTCGTAGGGTTTAACGCAGCTAGCCGCGCAACTCTAAAATCCAGGGGGTACGTACCCTTGCGCGTCCATCGCCTTCAACTCATCTAGAGTTTTGGCGCCCGGGAGAGCATCTTTCTTCTGATTTATGACAGGATTGTTGGCCGCTCCATCTACGTTGATTTGTAGATAGTGCTGAAACTTAGAAGGGAGATTTTCTTCCGCAAAGATGGCTTCGACGGGACATGCGGGAACGCAAGCGTCGCAGTTCACGCAGGTATCAGGGTTGATATAAACCATCCGAGCGTCTTCATGGAAAGCATCCACGGGGCAAACAGCGACGCAATCGGTGTACTTACAGTCCACGCAATGCTGGGTCACGATGTAGGTCACAGCTCTCTCCTTCTAGTGTAAAACGACGGGAAAACGGTAGCATGGGGGGATTGATCAGGCTAGGAATTTTTCCCCTGGGTAGACCTCTACTTATCTCCACTTTCCGCACTTCGTACCTAACTTTTGGATTTTAGGTTTTGGCTTTTGGCCTTTAGCTTTTGGCTTGGTTTTCACGATAGGGGGCTGGCGTTACCGTGTAGATACGGTAACAACCCTCTATTGTGAAAACCAAGCCAAAAGCTAAAAGATAAAAGCCAAAGCGCAAAAGCCAAAAGTCAGGTTGAAGTAGAAGTCGATTCCCTCGGCCGTTTTTGTTAACTAGGTGTCCAAAAGATTACATCTCCGCGAGCTCTCGCTAAGCTCTTAATAGACTGCGGTTTTTGTAACCCCACTAAGCAATTACCCCCCGCTTTATCGCTTTACTGTCCAATGCAGACACATAGTATTCGTGTTCCTTAAGCCTCCTCCCAGCACAATTGCCCTTGGTACCTTCATTGCACTAAGGCCGTGTGATGTGGTGGAGGCCTGTCCACCAGATCCCGGAGCGCCTGTTTGCTCCTGGTTGTTGTAGCAGTTGCGGTATTTGTGGAGGTTGCAGTTGAATAGGCGGCTTTTAATTATTGCGTTCGTTCTCTCTTTCGCCCTCGTGGGGTGCGGCAGCTCGAGCAATTCCGTCAACCCTCCTACTCCCACAGATGGCAGTAACAACGGTGGAAATTTAAATACCGGTAACGGTGTGGTTTGCCCCAACGGCGCTCCTTCTTGGGCGTGCGATGGCAGCCAAGCTCCTCTGTTTTTCGGAAATGTTAACGAAGCTTCGTTAAACTATCCAGATTTAGCAAACATCGCGATTGGCCGACCGAATGCGATTACGCCTTTCGTTCCTAACTTGGTAAGCGATGCGCGTTTCTCGATTGCTTTGGGAACTACCCCTTCGGGTACTTCAGCCAATAAAGTCAGAGTTTCTTTCGAAGATAGAGCCGGTTGGTACGCCGAAGAGGTTTCGTCCTTTCCGGGAGATACGGCTTGGACGCTTTCTACTTTAGGACCGGCTCTCGATACCATCAATTCAGATTTAAGAATTACTTTCAGAGTGTTCGCCGTCCTTAAAAGCACCGGGCTTGTGGATGCCAATATTTATTATCGACTTCGTCAGCCTGGCGACACCCAGTGCGAAACGATCACATGTAACGGAACGGCCCAACAGTGCGCGATGTATCCGCCCCCTGACACGACCGTTCCTTGCAAAAGTTATATGAGCACGGGCAACAGTGCCGTTCAGTACTTAGGACACGTCGACAACGTAGATTACTCAACGTGGTTAAAGAATTAATTGGGGTTTTGGGTAGGTAATTAAACGAGAAAGTTGAAAGGACAAAGAGATGATTAAGAGCTTAGGTAAATTAGGAATGATTTTTGGAGCTGCCGCGATAACGGCGGGGCTTTTAGGATTAGCAGCTTGTGGCGGCGGTGGCACTCCTGTAAATCCAAATCCGTACGGATACGGCGCTTGCGGTGGTGCGGTTTCTGGTCCTGGCTTGTTGGCGGTGAGCGGACAGCTCTACTTGCAACCCAGCCAGCAAACCCCTCCGATCCCGTCTCAAGGTAACACTTTTACCTTAACGTTGAGCCAAACCGGTCAGAGTCTCGGGCAAACGAGTCAATCTGTGATCGGAAACTTTTGTATGAACTGGGTAGACGCGCCTTACTTGTTCGGTACGGCACTTCCTTCGAACTCCTTAACGACTAATTCTCAAGCTTCGGGTGGCTTCGGAAACCTTCAGACGATCAATTACGCCGTACAAAGCATCAGCATGTCGCTCATGGGAACCCTTCCCTTCCCCTCCCAACCTGGCTACCAATACGGTTCGGGTGGCTCCCCTCAAGTCACCGTCTCTCTTGGCGGTCAACAGGGCAGCGACTACATCGTCAACGGACAGCTACAAGGACCTGTCTTCATCACAGTCCCTGGCAGACAGTTTATTTATGCCCCACCCAAACAACAACAACAACAACAACAACAGGGCGGATTCCCGCACTAAGTTTTGGGTTTAGGCTTAAGCAGATTTTAATGGTTTAAAAAGCGAGGACGAACGTGAGTCACGACGAAACTACAACTAAGTTTGAGCTCCCTAAGCGGCGCTCTTCAGACAACATCTTGCATGTTAACTTTGCGGACTCGTCTCCGAAAGCCAAAGTGAAGAAAACTGGCGCGATCACTCGTACCCGCTCTTCGCTCTTCCCGAACTTAAAAGATATCGACTTCGGCTCGCCGTGGGCGATCCGCTTAATAGCGGTAGTCGTAGTCCTGATTCTAAGCATGTTAGTGCTCTAATAGCCGTCTGTTTTTTTACTTCGCCTCAGGAAACCAACCATATTGGACAGCGGCTTGGACGGCGGGTCATCCGCCGGAAATTCCCATTCTTTCAAAAAGGAATGGTAAACCCCTCACGCAAGTGAGCACCTATCAGCCGATAACAATGCGCATCAATACTTTTTATTCCGCGACGAGGTCGCGAGCATGGGTTTGTAGCTAACTATTTGCTAGAGACAAAAGGCTAAAGAAAGCTTATTTCTTGGCTTTTTTGTTCTTCGCGTTGAAACGCTCGATGACCTGCTCAGTGAGGTCCGCGCCATTTTCGGCGTAAAGGACAGCGCCTTCGCTCTTCTCAACGATGAGTTGGAAGGTCTTTTCCTTACCAATCGCTTCTACGATCGATTTGAGCTCATTCACGATGGGCACCGTGAGATCTCTTTCACGCTTTTGGAGATCCATTTGGCTCTCTTGGGCGCTCTTTTGGAAATCCATAATCTTCTTTTGAAGCTCGGCTTGTTTAGCGGCTTTGGCGCTCTCGTTTAGGATAGCGGCTTTCTTTTCAAACTGTTCGGCTTCTTTTTGAAGGTCGGATTGTTGTTTTTCCAACTCAGCTTTTTTCGTAGAAGCTTGTTTTTCTAAAGTCGCTTTAGCGGTCTTTCCTGCTTCGACGGTCTCTAACGCTTTTCGAAGATCGACATAGCCGATGTGAAGTTTTGCGGTGTCCGTAGCAGCCGAAACTGCCGACGAGATGACTAATGCGACTAAGGCGACCCAGTAAGTGCGTTTCATATCCAATCCTTTTATAAGGTTTAAAATGGTGGACCAATCGTAAAGTAAAACTTCGGAGAACCCGGATGTACAATAGGATAGCCAAATTCAAAACGCAAGGGGCCGATAGGCGTAAACCAGCGGATTCCCCAGCCAACGTTGGCTAAAAGTGCGACTCCATTTTCACCGAAAGTGTTGAACGAATTTCCGCCGTCGAAAAAGACGACGCCACGAATCTTCGCTTCTTTAAGAATCGGAAATTCGACTTCTGCGTTCATTAAAATTTCGTTCTTACCGCCGATGGTAATCGCTTTGCCGCCGATATTGGCTGCATTGGCGTCGGCAGACAGGTTCGGAGAGCCGGAGGGACTCAAAGTGGCTTGCGGACCTACGGTTAGATAATCGTAACCACGCAAACTAAACAAACCGCCCTGAATAAAGAGTTCGTTGATGGGAATGGGTGTATTTCCAAAGCCTGTAATATTCGCCGCCGTCGTATTGAGGCGGAAAATAAAGTCGCCTGCAATCGGATGGAAGTACTTCACCGTTCCGCGACTCCTTACAAACTTTCGCGAACCGCCTACGCCGGCCATTTGTGACGAGGCGCTCCAGAACCAACCTTCACGAGGATCAAAACGGTCGTCGCGATGGTCGTAAACCACTTCGGCCATGACAGAGCTGGCCATTCCATTCACCGTCTCTTTGGGAATGATGCTCGTATCGATGATGCTCGATGCCGGCACGTACGAGTTCTCTAAGCGATACGTTAAGAACAAGTTCGTGAACTCAAGAACAGGGTGACCCAACTTGATGTCAAAGCCGGTCTTGGTCTCATCGAACGTCTTCACATCTGTGAAAGTGAATACCTGACGACGAAGCTGATAGATATCTCCACCCAAACTCCAGGAGGAATAACCAACGTAAGGCTCTTGGAACCCTAAATTGAACTCATAGAAGCTTTGTCCGGTTAAAATCTGCGCAGAAAGACTTGCGACCTGTCCATTACCTAAGAAGTTATTCTGAGACAACTGCGCTTGCGCGGTAAATCCGATGTTGCCCGAGGCGTAACCTGCGCCGATGACCAACTGACCAGTAGATCGCTCGCGAACTTTGATCTCTATGTCGACCACTCTGGGATCGGCCTTGGAGGTCGATTGGTGGAATTCGACGCTATCGAAGAAGCCAAGGCGGGTGACGTTCTCTTTACTTTCTCGTTTACGGCTGCCGCTATAGAGTTCCCCTTCGTCGATTCTTAACTCGCGACGAATGACTTTATCTTTGGTGCGCGTGTTTCCCGTGACCGTGATTTTACCAACGAAAACGCGTTCGCCTTTGTCGATATCGAAAGTGATATCCACTCTCTTAGTGTCGTCATGAATGTTGGGCTGAGGCACTACGTTCGCAAACGCATACCCTAGATCCCCATACATGTCGGTGAAGCGCAACGTTTCCCGTCGCAGTGTTTCCGTATTAAAGACTTCACCCGTAATAAGTTTCAGGTCTTCTCTTAGCTCTTCTCGTTTGTAGAGAAGTTCGCCCGAGAAATCGACATTACCCACAAAATATTGATCACCCTCTTCTACGTAGAAAGTGATGTAGATGTATTTCTTATCGGGGGAGACCGAAACTTCAGGCTTTCCGAAACGGGCCCGTACATAACCTTGTGTTCCGTAATAGAAGCCCAAGGCTTGAATGTCTCGCTCGAATACCGCTTCACGGTAAGAGCCGCTACCCGTTATCCAGCTGAAAGCGCCGCCTTCACGAGTTTGCATGTACTTTTTAAGTTCATCGGCTCCGATAATATTAGCGCCGATGATGTTGATCGATTTTACCTGAATCTTGTCGTTCTCTTGGATATGGAACTGAACGGTGACATCGGTCGGCTGGTCAGTAGGCTTTATCTCATAGCGTACATCAGCTAGGTAATAGCCCTTCTCCTCGTACTTCGCGACGATCTTGTCTACCGATACATTTAACTTATGGATGTCTAAAACTTCGTATTGCTTGGCTTCAACGAGTTCTTTCAGCTCATCTTCGTCTAAAGCGCTTTGTCCTTCATATTGAATCTTTTTGATCGTGGGCTTTTCCACAACCACGAAAGTGAGCTTCACGCCGCCGTCAGTATCATCTTCCGTCGCTTGAATGCTTTCGAAGTAACCAAGTCCAAAGATCAACTTGATATCGGCTTCTACAACCGAGTCGGTCAGAGGAGTATCGATCTTAGAAGTGACCCGCCCCAAAATGGCGGCCGATTCGATTTTGTGATTTCCTTGGACCTCAATGGCGCGGATGGTACGGCCTTGAGCGCCGAATAGCTCCCCTCCAAAGATCATTATTAGAAGTGCCACGAAGGCACGTATGTAAGCCAAATTTCTGTGTTCAGGCATCAATGCTACAAACTCTGGTGAAAGGCTATCCACGCCCCCGCTACTAAGTGTGCGTTTTCATTGAACTTCAATAGGGGCCGATTCTAACCGCAGGTGGGTGTGATTGTAAATAAGTAGTTCGCCTTTCCGCGTTGCCGAAAGTTAGGCGGATTTGAGCTCTCCGGCCTCGAGTCTGAAGACACGGGAGTAGGATTTCGCCAAAACCTCATCGTGCGTCACAGAAACCATCGCCAACCCCATCTCTTTGTGAATCTCTTCGACCAGAGAAAAAACCTGAAGCGCGGTGGCCGGATCTAAATTTCCGGTCATTTCGTCGGTAAGCAGAAGCTTGGGCTCCATCATAAGGGCTCGGGCGATCGCTACTCTCTGCTGTTCTCCGCCAGAGAGTTGATTGGGCTTATGAGACAGTCTATCGCTCAACCCCACGCGCTTTAACAACGCAGTCGCCCGATCTTTCGCTTCGCGCTTAGACTTCTTCCCCAAGAGGGCGGGCATCATCACGTTTTCCAAAGCATCAAATTCCAGCATCAGAT
>JBBQIT010000178.1:0-8008 GCA_038325205.1 Bdellovibrionota bacterium | reverse complement strand
GGGGTCACGACCCAACTCGGCTCGGATAAGTTCATCGGCCATTTTGGGAGCCACTTTGTCGCGATTCCAGTTACAGGTGAAGTTGTTCACCCAGACGAAGCCACCGTTTCTGGGGTGTATCCACGCATCGACAAGGCCCGGAATTCCGACAAGCCTCCCGGTCTCGTTATAGTCCGCGTGACCAGCGGCTATGTTACGTTCTCGCTGGGGCTGGTAATCCGGATCAATGCTTTCGGTGTCGGCGTTGGTCCAAAGCACGTCGATGCGGCGTTTTTTGCCATACTCGACGAGATAAGGTTCTCCGTTTTCGACGACGACCGAACCTCTGTCATCCACGAGGCTAAGGTAGTGTACGCCCAGAGTTTTCAGATGGTGTTTAATTACCGGAACGAATTCCACCCCAATCGCAAAGGGTGGTTCGACCATCATGCCATTGCCGACATCCACAGGTTCTTTTTGAACGGAGGCTTCGTCTACCACCACAACGAGTGGATTCTCTTTGCCAGTGAACTCGCGGCCTAATTTTTTTAACCGTTCCATCCAACGCACGTACGGCGAATCGAAAATGGGAATGGCTCCAAACTCTGGATGATGTTTGAACTGCAAAAGAAGACGATACAGAAAATCGGCGCCGCCGACATTTCCTCCGTTCTCTTCCCCTACGTAGAGTTTGTAGCTGCCGTTTTCTTTTACGACCCATTCATCGGGAGCGTACATTCTAGCGAGGTAAGGATCGCCAAGCTTTCCGCGGAGCTCGCCCCAGAATCCAGAATTGTGAGCGAGCCACTGCCGCCAGTGGGGGAAGCGGTCTAAAAGCTTCTGATCGCCGTAAAGATCTCGGGTGATGATCTGATTGAAATGAGCCCGCTCTCTAAGCCCCTCTTGAATCTGTTTCATCCAAGTTTCGGGGATTCCGAACGCTCGTGGGTAATAAGGAAAGACGCCAAAATTCGGCGTGGGGGAGGCCGGGGCAATGACGATATCGGTTTCGTCTGCCTTTGCCGTGAGACTGCCTAAGCAAAGCGCTAGAGCCACTAGGCTTGAATAAAAAGCTCTCCGGGGATTTCCCCGGGATTTCGGGTTTTGGAGTTTCACTACTAGAAGCTCCCTCGGCGTAGAGGAATTTTATGGATAGGGGAAGGGCGCAACGCTTTATGCGCGCTAACAAGTTTCGGTAAACTCAATGGTTCTCGCACAAACAATATTCATCTCCCGATGAATGACGTTGTTAAAAACTAGCACAACTTTTCCTGATTCAAGATCTGTAGCGTACTGTGTCCCTGATTGCAAAAAGAAATTACGCGGCGTCACAAAAAAACGCGTTCGTCGATAAAGGGGGAATTAAGGGTGGGTTTTCTTACAGAAAAAATCATAATATTAAGGCTTTAAACCTTTGAAAGAAAATAACCAATTCTGATTAATTCTTGCGCTGCGTTAACGAAAAGTGTTAAGCCGAAGAGAAGTCGAAGGGGTAAACGGAGGTCTCTACTCATGTCAGTGAAAAGCCTTTTGGTAGTATCTGTGGTGCTTTGTGGAACTGCTTTTGCGGGAAATGACTACGTCTGTAGGGTCAGTATTTTGAATCCGGTAGCGAGCTGGGGAGGATCCTCGCCTGTAGCCAATGCACAAATCGGAGTTCCCGAACCGACCCCTGCGCTTACTCCAGCCCAAATGCGAACAACGGTATCTATTCCGATGACGTCGAGCAACGGTCGTGTCGGCGTCGGACTGATTCCGGAATAAATATATGACGCAAAAATCCACTCAGCGAGTTTGGATTTTTTGCTTTCTCTTTGCGGCTTTCTTAATTCCTTACTTTCTCACGTCGTGGTGGCGATATATTCCCACGACGTTTCTCATCTTTTTTTCAATTCATTATTTATGGCCTAAAGAAGCGAATGCCTTTTTGGGCTGGAAGGGTGGGGTAACCCTTTGGGTACCTGCCTTTTTTCTTTTTGCGACAACGCTCGTATTTTCCCGTGTCTTAATTACCTCAATTGCTGGCCATCACGGATGGGTCTTACAGCCGACAAGCGACTTGCTTCGTCCCTTGTTCCCTTTCTTCCAAACGTTGAATGAGGAGCTCGTGTTTCGGGCGCTATTGCTCAATACACTCTTAGCACGTCGCTATCCCAAGCAGTGGGCTTCGTTAGCTACCGCTGCTATCTTTGTTTTGGCTCACGTGGTGCTTTATCCGCTTTCACAGGGAGGCCCGCTTTCTGTCATGGCGATAGCGACGTTATTTTTCTTGGCGTTGTCAGGAAACGAGCTTTTTCTTTGGACGGGCTCTATTGCGCTTCCTTGGGCAATTCATGCGGGCTGGAATCTGTCGCAATACGGCTGGGGCAAGTGGGTAGGAGGCGCCGGAGTTCCCGTGATAGAGGCGACGAGCTTCAATGTTTTTGTCGGCGATACCAGGACCTGCCTGGCCGCAATCATCCTCGCTAGCCTTGCGTTTGCGGCCAACCGGTATCGAAAACGCACCAAAAAAGAAATAATTACCTAAGCGTATAAAAGCTCTTGCGGTCGCCACGAAAAATCAGTTACAGATCTTTATAAGGGGTTTCGTTAAAAAAGTTTTCGGGGTTGGGGGTAAGCGTGGGGAAGGGCTTATTTCGATTTGGGTTGTCGATATCCTTGGGGAGAGTCGTATTTCTTTTTGTCTTTTTTCTCGTCGGTTGCGCCGACACTGTAAATTTTAAATCTATTTCAAAAGAAGTCGCTCAAGAAAAAACGGATGGCCGTCTTCCGCCTCTAGGATTGGTGTTGCTCAACGAAAAAGGAGAAGAGGCGCCAGCAGAGCCTTTATCCGGATTATCTCCCTTAGGAGTGCTTCTCCTCCAAGCTGACGACACCGAATACTATTGTTCGGTCTCTCACATCGATACCAACCGAGTGATGACAAGTGCCCATTGTATTCATTCTAAAACGCCTTCGGATTATTTTGTGATTCATTATGATCGCAATGGGAAGAAACAAGCTTCACCTGTGATCGGATTTGATTTCGTAGGCGAAAAATATGGGGCTGATGTTGCTCTGCTAAATATTGATAACGAATCAGCGGCTAACTGGGATGTAGTAAAGGATAAACATTGGTCGCCCACCCTAGCCCAAGAGGCCACAAAACCTTTTACGATTACCATCTCAAGTTTTGATCCCATTCGAGCCCATGCCGCTATGGCGAAAAAGTTTGGATTCCGGGGCATGATGTACGCGCCTAAACACTGCGATGGCTCGAGGAAACAGCCCCGCTTTTCGGGCGTCGATGAGTGGGGGATTGCGAACCCGATCGGCGGAGATGATGAGTACGCCAAGCTTTCTCTCTATTACGATAACTGTAGCGCTCAACCCATTCCTGGAAATAGCGGTGGCATCGTCACGATGGGGTCTGATTTTGAAGAGATCTTAGGCGTACATCAAAAGCAAGTGGGCCCGGGGTTTGCCGCCGTGGATGCTTACTACGCTCTCGACTACACGACCATCGCAGGCGTTCATGTCGAGAAGATAACCGAGGAAGCTTTTGACGACGGAGTCTACTGGGAAGGTATCTCTATCGCGGATGTCCAACAGCAAATCTTAAGTAGCCGGGGTTACTTGGCACTTCACTAGAAGCGCGGGTCCAAATATTGCTCTGATCTGTCGTAAATGAGATTTCCGTCACAGAAAAATTCATCAAGCTCTACCAAGAAAGAAATGAAAGCCTCCGAGGCTCTTCTAGGCAGCGGATTGGGGTAATACGCCAAAGCTTGCCGAAAGACTTGGGGGATTCTTCGGTCATCTTTCAGGCCAGGCAAAGCCAATTTAAGCGTTTCGTAGAGCGTCTCCGAATCAGGGAAACGATAACTACGAAGAGGATTGCTACGCACTAGATTCAAAACTTCTACTCCATCAAAAACGCGAAGGTTTGATTTTCTAAGACTCGCGATCTCGCGGATAAACTCTCGGAAACTTTCCAAAAGGTCGGCCGTGCGGGTCAGGTGCTCTATATCCAGATTCGCTACGATTTCCGGGGTCAAATAGTGGGTAAGGAGCTCTTCTTCGTCGGAAAGTAGATTTAAGCCGTTGATTAGCCTTCCCAAGACGCTTTCGTCTGCGTCGGCCTCTTTTTTCAAGTCGTAGACCAGATCAATAAAAAATGAGGCCTGAGCAATCTCACGTTCGCAATCTAAAGCAGCGTAAGAGGGAGTGGCAAAGCCCGGAAGAATGAGGCCCAGTAACGCCAAACGGGAAAGCACACTTTTCATGAGGAGGAAAGGTTTAGTGGATACCTCGGAAAATGTCCATACCAAATGAGAAGATTACGAATCTTGGCCCATAAGCTTCTTTAGCTTAGCGAGGGCTTCCGGATAGGACTTAATTTTAAGGCGCACGCCGGTGTCTTCAAAAGACTCACTGATGACGGCGGCATTTCTTCGGATTTCACCAATAATTCCCTTTTGATCGTAAGGGACTAGATATTCGGCCTCTTTCATATCGGCCATCAGGAAATCACGAATCATCGTGCGAACGCGATCGATGTCCTTTGATTCGCGGGCTGAGATCTGCAGCGCTTGTGGGAATTCTCGAGCTAAAAGCTTCGTTTGTACGAGATCCACACAATCCACCTTATTGAGAATAATTCTTGATGGAATATCGGCAGCGTCTATTTCGGCTAACACTGTTTGCGTGACTTCAAGCTGGGATCTGAAATCGGGATCGGAAGCGTCTACTACGTATAGGAGCAGGGACGCGTCTCCGGCTTCGTCTAAAGTTGAACGAAACGAAGCTACCAAGTCATGAGGCAGCTGGCGAATGAAGCCAACGGTGTCAGAAACTAAAATCCGTGGGAATTCTTCGGGTTCCATGGCTCTGACAGTAGTGTCGAGAGTAGCAAAAAGTTTGTCGGCGACCAAAACCTGGCTTCCCGTCAGGGCACGCATCAAAGAGGATTTACCGGCGTTCGTATAGCCTACTAAAGCCACGCGAAGCTGATCTCTTCGGCGAGCCCGTCTTTGGGAAGAATCTTCTCGAATGAGTTTCAGTTCGGTTTGAAGTTCCGCGACTCTATCTCGAATGCGCCTTCGATCTAATTCGTAAGCGGTTTCGCCGACGCCTTTGGAACCCACGCCGCCCCCTTGGCGTTCGCCAGGGCCTGTGGCGCGAATGCGGGGTGCTAAGTAGTTAAGGCGCGCGATTTCGACCTGTAGTTTCGCTTCGCGGGTTTTAGCGTGGCGGTGAAAGATCTCTACGATGACGCCTGTGCGATCTAATACCGGGACTCCAACGGCCTCTTCTAAGTGTTTTAGCTGATTGGGAGTTAACTCTTGGTCAAAGATGACATGGGTGGCGCGTTCCGAAGGCTTCAAAGGCGGCTTTGCCTCTTCCTCTTCGATTTCTTCTTCCGCTTCTTCTTCTGCCTCCGCTTCTTTGGCGAGTTCTTCCGCTAAAGCTTCAGCGGCTTTGTGTTTTGCTTTGTGAAAGACCGCCACCTCTCCCGTGCCGCCAGTCCAATGAGCCAGCTCTTTTAATTTTCCGGCGCCGATTGCAGTGGCGGGCGAAGGAGCGGTTCTTTTTTGAATGAGCGTTCCAATGGTTTCAAAGCCCAGTGTTTCTACTAGGCGTTGAAGTTCTTGGAGCGAAACGTCTAACTCTGCCTCGCTCATTCCCGGCAGTTTGATTCCCACTAATACGGCTTTCATTCTTTGAATCTACTCGATGCAAGGGCCGCAGGCTATTGCGATGTAGTTTTAGACTCAGGGCGTTGTAACGGAGCGTTGACAATGCCGCCCCATTTCCGAGAATGGCATTTGGGTTTGGGGGAAAATTAATGCATGCATTGGGAATGAGCGAGTCCTTGCTCGCGCGTACTGTTTTTCTATGTGTCCTTTCCATTTTAGCTCTAGGAAGTGTCAACGCTTCGGCTTTGAATTCCACTTCTACTCACCTGTATCTCGTTGGGGGCGGCGAGCTTCCGAATGAGGCGATCGGCAGACTGGGTAAGTATGCCGGCGGCGCCAAAGGCAACGTACTGGTGATTACTTGGGCTAACGATTCTCCGCCAGAAGAGGGGGCGCAATGGATAGGCTCTTGTCTCAAAGAGGCATTGCCTGGGAATGCCCCGGTAGCCGTTCCGGCGTTAACCGTGGCCCAGGTGCTTGCGGACAAAGCGAGCTTTTTGAAACAGCTGGCAGCCGCGACCGGAGTCTTTTTCACCGGCGGTGATCAGGCCGACATCATGAATCTGTTGGAAGCGCAGCCGGATATCGTAGATATGTTCAGAGCCCGTTTCGAAAGCGGAATCCCGTTTGGGGGCACCAGCGCTGGAATGGCTATCATGTCCAAGGAGATGTTCACGGGCGGTGAAGATCCGAAAATAATCGATCCTAAACAACCCAAACTTTTTAGACCGGGCTTAGGGCTTATCTCCGGAGTGATGGTGGACACCCATTTTTTGGTGAGAGGTCGAGAGAATCGATTTTTCAGTTACCTACTGGGGCACGACGTTCCTATTGGATTAGGCATCGATCAAGATGGAGTCGTCGAAGTGACGGATGGTCAACTCGCTGAAGTCATCGGCAACAAGCAGGTAATGCTTGCGGATACCGTAGAACATCCTGGAGATCTGCTCGTTAAGATCTTAAAGCCCGGAGACACTTTTGATCTGGTGCGCCGAAAAAAGTTGGGAGAGGGAACCCCTCATGTGGCTTCGCTCTGTAGTGCGCGCAAATAAGCGCACAGCTTGGCGCAGGCGGATAGTCGGTAGCCTCCCGCTATTGAGGGCGTCAGCCCGAAGCAATCTATTTACAAAGGATGGGTTGTCTAACTTGTGGTCACTTCGGTTTGATTATTTGAATATCTACATAAAGGCCCCCCTCGGGGCCAGAACCTTTTTGACAATCTTCTCGCATAATAAAGCGTTGCGGGAGGATTACTGTGAATTCAAAAAGCTTACACGATATCAAAGGCCAGATGCGAACGGTGGGCCGAATGGCGGGTCGGTTCGCGCGTCGAAGTGCTTCGACGTGGGTAGATTTGTTGCCTTCGCCTGTAATTCATCACGTGATTCGTTCCTCGATTACGGTCCCTACGGTTTCCGATGATTTGATCGTTAAGATCGCAAAGACCCCGCAAGAACAAGCTTCTGCTTTTCGATTGCTGCACACGTCTTACGTAGACGCAGGCTTGATGCGACCGGCCCCCTTAAAAATGCGGGTGACGAAGTATCACTTGCTCCCCACTACGACCGTTATTATTGCTCAGCGCGGAGAGCAGACGATTGGTACCCTTTCCATCGTTCAAGACGGAGCTTTCGGTATGCCGATAGACCGATTATTTCCGCGACGTAATTTATTTCCTCAAGCGCATCGGTCGGCCGAGATATCGGCTTTGGCGGTGAGCAAAGAGTTTCGAACTTCGCCAGGGAATGTTCTTTTTCCTCTCACCAAATTTATGTGGGAATACGTAGATCGTTGTTTGGGGCTTGATTATCTATTTGCAGCCGTAAGCCCCAAGCACGCTGCTTTCTACGAAGCGATACTCCTCTTTAAAAAGCTTCACTTCACGACTCAGGATTACGCTTTTGTAAATGGTCAGGCAGCGGTGGGTGAAGTGCTTGAAATTAAAAAAGCACACAACCGTTATAAAAAAGTCTACGAAGGGCTAGAACCCAGCCAAAATTTGTATCGCTATTACATGGAAAATCATTACGCCGGCTTTCAATTCCCGGATTCGAAATCGCCAAAAGCCTTTCACGGGGGATTAGAGCCAGGGTTGTGTAAGCTTTTCTTCTCGGGTGAGAACCCGCTAGTAAAGTTAGACGACTACGAGTTGGAATTATTGAGCCATGTCTTCCAAGGTTCGGACATCCTGGATCTACTTCCCATGCCGCGGGTGGTAGGTCGAGTCCCTGAACGCTCTGAACCTCGCTTTCCAGTGCGTTGCCAAGGGACGTTGACGCTAAGTCGCGGCAAAGTAGTTCCTGTGCAGGTCATTGATGCTTCTTTGCACGGCATTAAAGCGGCGGCCTCGG
>JBBQIT010000177.1:0-8008 GCA_038325205.1 Bdellovibrionota bacterium | reverse complement strand
CCATCTATCGTTCGCTTAGAGTCTGGCCTCTCGTTAAGTAGACCTCTTCAGCTAATCCCCACTTCTTTCTCAGATGTTTTGAGAAGGGGGTGGGGATTTCTTATTTCCTGCGTTCTTGTTTCACGTTCAAAAACATTTTTTAATTTCGAGTCAGTCGATCTCTTCACGGGATTAATTGGCCCACCAAAAATTCTAATTCGCTCCGAGTCAAAAAGATGACTAAGCACAAACCGTGAAAAATTTTCCGAGTGAATTCTCTGGCACGACACTTGCTCATGCAATTCCAGCGAAAGCGCGAAATTAGTTCAATCAAATCAGTAGAAATTATTTTCATGGGAGGGGTTATGAAGTCGGTTATTTTTGCGGGTACGGTGTTCACATTTCTTTGTTTATTCCACGGAGGCATCGCCCGAGCTGATGAAATTCCGCCCGGTGGAAGACTGGTAGACGTCCATTCTCAGTCGCTGTTCATCCCAGTAGGTTTTGATGACAATGACGAGACCGTGATTGTTCTAGACGGCTTTTTGCCTGATACCTGCTTCAAGGTGGCACCTGCCATCGTAACCCGTGATCTCGAACACAAGCGGATCATCGTAGAACAACAAGCCCGAGAATTCTCAGGGGTCTGTCTAGATATGATCGTTCCCTTTACCACCGTCATTAAACTCGGCGTGTATCCACAAGGAGATTTCACGGTCGTTACCAACCACGGAGAAATGACTGAGAGCCTTCCCGTAAAAAGAGCTTCTACCACTTCCTCGGATGACCATCTCTACGCTCCCATAGATACCGTTCAAGTCGAAGAGAGAGAGGATGGAAATTTCGTAGCGATCCTCAATGGTCGATTCACCAATACCTGCATGAACATCGATAACGTGATCGTTACCAATCACGAAAAAACCATCGAAATGATGCCCATTCTTCGGGTCAAGCCGCTAGCCGACAATCCCCATTGCGGAATGTTAGTTTTTGATTTTCAAAAAGAAGTTCCTTTGCCCTCAGTCGGTACCGGTAGCCACTTGCTTCACGTGAGAAGTTTAGACGGGCAATCGGTGAATGTGGTTTTTCGCGGACGCAGCATTTCAAACAATCGATAGCAACCTAGCAACTAATCAAGGAGAAGATCATGTGGTATCGAATCGCGATGTTAAGTCTAGCCATGTTAGCAACGGTTTCTAGAGGAGGAGATATTCCTTCCGAGGTAGGGTGGCCATTACAAAAAGCCTATATTCCAGTGGGATTCGACGACAATGATAAAGTCCAAATCACGGTGACCGGCGAGTTTCCTAACACTTGCTTCCATGTAGGCCCCTACAGTTCAAAAGTGGATGAGAACGCTAAGATTATTTATCTAGAACAGAAAGCGTATTCGTACTTAGCCATGTGTCTAGATATCCTGATCCCTTTTTCGCAAACTATCGATGTGGGCTTGGTTCCTGCTGGAAACTACGCGGTTATCGACTCCTCTACAGGCACTCAAGTCGGTCGGACTTCGATTAGTCGTGCGGTGAATGCCGGTCCGGATGATTTTCTCTATGCGGTGGTCAACGATGCCTCGGTTCACGCCACAGGAACTAAAGGGAAAAACGAACTCACCCTTTCGATGCAGTTCACGGACCGTTGCACCAAATTGGGTAAGGTCGATGTCCACTATTACAATGATGTGATCGTGGTTCAGCCTATTGCGGCCAGAATCGCGGATGCGAATCACGAAAGATGCGCTCCGGCGAACACTAGATTCCAATTCACCCAGCCGCTACAAGATGGAGTGAGCGGGAGCTTCCTTCTTCATGTTCGATCGATGAACGGACAAGCGATCAATAAGGTAGTAGAGTTACAATAAATAAAAAGTTCGGTGCGGGGTTTGACTCTTGAGCCCCGCACCCTTCATTTAGACTTCACGTCTTTTTTAAGTTGGCGAATCGTAGCCAAAGCGGTTTCTAAATCCTGGGCTATTTTATTGAGGGTGTGTTCATCGTGGACGACCTCACTCTCTAATCGTTGCACGGAACGCTCCATCGCTTCCACCTCTTCCTCAACCACATCAAAATCTGGCTTAAGAAGTACCGAGGCGAAGAGGCCTGTGAACGAACAAAATATGGCGGTACCAAAGATCATCATTAGAATACCCAGAATCTTTCCCAAAGTAGTCACGGGACTAACTTCGCCATAGCCAACGGTCGTTACCGTAGCCACGGCCCACCATAAGGCATCTAAAAATGAGTAAATATGTTTGTTTACCTGTGCTTCCAAGAAATAAAGGGCGGTCGCGCCGCAGAGGATCGTTCCATTTCCCACGAGGGTAAGCGCTCCAAAAGCGGGATGTTTGACGAGGGTTTTTACCCGCAAAAGTAGAAACGAAGGGGGGAAAGCATTCTTGGGGAAGACCTTAATAATTTTTCTATTCTCCATAGTTGAGATCTGAGCACGTAACGTGCCATTTCGGAGCCTCAATCCCCCTTCTCGTTAGGGGGCAAAATGTCCCGTATGGGAGGCTCGCTGTCTCACGCGTCCGAAATCTCATGCCTAAATCAATTGGTACAGACCTTGCTCTAACCTAGTAAGGAAAGGAGCCTATATGAATAGTATGCCGGTATCGCTGAAGGAAAAGCGTTCTGAAATTTCAAGGCCATCAGTAGTCACCCCTCACTTCTCCGAACGAGAGGGTTTGAATACCGTCCTAACCGATGCCTTGATGATAGTTCCCGCCACCATTGTGATGTTGGGATCATGTCTTTCGATTATTCAACAAGCCCGTTTGGGTGTGGATATGGGCCAAAGTTTTATCGCTCTAGTGGCGGGAGTGGGTTCTCTCGCTTTTGGTTTTCTAATCTTGAGAAGTCTTTATCGATTCAAGATTGAACATGATGATAACAACATTCACTGAAAGAGATGATTTATGGCAAATTACGTAGTCTGGCTTGACTCGTCAGAAGCAAAAATATTCGAACTTCACCCTTTAGAGGTTGATGAGAAGACTCTTAAACGCAAGGAGATCCGTCATCACACGGGTGTCGAAAAAGAACAAAATCGTCACAAAAATTCGGAAAAGTTCTTTCATGAAGTGGCTGGTGCCCTCACCAATGCCCACGAAGTGCTCCTAGTGGGGCCGGGAGACGCAAAAACGCATTTTCGCACCCATCTTGAAAGCCATCACCACAACCAAATCGGAAACAAGATTGTGGGAGTGGAAACCGTAGATCATCCTACCGATGGACAGATTGTTGCTCTCGCCAAAAAATTCTTTAAAACTCATCTACAATTCGAGTAACCACTTCTATTTACCCCTTCGCTGGTAGCGTGAAGTAAAATGTGGAGCCCTGATCTGGTTCGGAATCGACCCAGATCCGGCCTCCATGACGAACGACTATCCTCTCGCAGAGCGCAAGTCCGATTCCATTCCCCGGAATTTCCGATTTACGATGGAGTCTTTGAAACAGGCAAAAGATTCGGCGAGTGTGTTCTTTGCTTATCCCGATGCCGTTATCCCTAAAGGAAAAAAGCCACTCGCCCTCTTTCAAGGTAGCTTCGATATGAATGATGGGACTATGCCTTTTTTGATACTTTATCGCGTTGCCAATCAGATTTTGAAATAGCTGACAGAGCAGCGTTTCGTCGCCCAGGATCGTAGGTAACGGTCCGTGAGAGATATCTGCGCGCGAGTCCCATATCTGTACCGTCAGGTTCTCTCGAGCCAGCCGAAGCACTTCTTCGCAATTAACCTCACGGGAGTTCATTTCTTTCCCAGCTCTCGAATAGGTCAAAACGTGGGCTATCATCCTTTGCATCCGCCTCCCGCCGTCCAGAGCGAAATGGAAATACTCATCCGACTCTTTGTCCATCGTCCTCAACCTGCCCTTGAGTAATTCGAGGTAAGAGACCACCATTCGCGCCGGCTCCTGGAGGTCGTGGGCGATAAAGTTCGCGAATTGTTCGAGGTCGTCATTCGATCGCTTCAGTTCATCGGCGCGCCGCTTTAATTCGGCTTCCGCGAGTTTCGCGCAAGTAATGTCTTTGTCGGTGGAAACGAAATGGGTGATCTCGCCTTTCGAGCGGAGCGGAGTTATGGTCTTGCGAGAATAATAGAATTCGCCATTCTTCTTCCGATTAATAAGTACGCCTTGGAAGGGACGACCGCTTAGCACCGTATTCCAAAGATCTGCGTAGAAAGCGGGATCCTGTTGGCCAGACTTTAAGATCGAAGGGGTCTTTCCTATGGCTTCCTCCCGACTAAAGCCAGTCAGAGATTCAAAACTGGAATTAACGTATCGGATTACCCCCTCTCGATTGGTTACCAGTACGGCGTCAGCCGTCTGCTCGACAATCGCGGAGAGCAATAGCGGCGAGTCTTCTCCGAAGATTTCCGATGGAGCGATTATTCGTTTTTCTAACATAACGGCACCCAAATAAATCCCTTTGGTTGAGGCGAGTGCAACTCCTATGCCCCAACTCTGCAGTGCAACAAATGTTTCAAATCTTCCACATCGGCATTAAAATTTTCTATTTTTCGGGTCAAATTTGTTTTCGGTGAGCAAAATTGTCCCAGCAGTTCTCGAGCCCCGCCTAAAAATGGTGGAACGCCCTTTGCGGGCCCATAAATTACTTGGTCGTTAATCCCACGAGAGAATCATGAGGAGGCAGATGCCCCCAATTTGAGAGTTCATGAGGCGGCCTGCGGAAATGATTCAAGTCAACACTCCTCCGGAACATGTTCAATCTCTAATTCGCGAATTAGGGATGCGGCATTTTTCAGTGGATAAAGATGGAGCATTGACAGGCATCGTATCCGAGGAAAATGAAGTCTGCTCAGGTCATTTCGCCAGAGACCGAAAAATGACTCGAAAAGAAGCCTATTTCGCGTTTGGCGTGGGAAGAAATTTCTTAAATTTTCTCGCCATCCACCGATTCGACGAAGATTGGCTAACAGAGTATAGTTAGTTTCAAATCTCCAGCACGCATGTTTAATTTTATAAAAAAGACAAAAGGCTACCTCAAACTAAAGGGCGGCGAGCCCAAGTTTCTGGCCGGACGATACTCAAGAATTAGCGAAACGTTTCGCGTCATAAAGATAGCGCTGGAGTTTATCCGCGGATTCCGAGCCTTCCACTTCCTGGGCCCTGCCGTCACTGTCTTTGGATCTGCCCGCTTCTCTGAATCCCAGGCCCACTACGGTGTCGCCCGAAAAATGGGCGAGGAACTCGCTAAAGCCGGATTTGTTGTAGTCACCGGAGGCGGGCCTGGCTTGATGGAAGCTGCAAATCGAGGAGCGAAGGAGGCGGGCGGGTTTACGGTGGGCGCCAATATCATCCTGGCCCACGAACAAAATCCCAATCCCTATTTGAGTCGTGTCGTCACCTTCTATTACTTTTTCATCCGTAAAGTGATCTTGATTAAGTATTCAGTAGCTTATGTCGTCATGCCAGGTGGGTTTGGCACACTGGACGAAATGATGGAAGCCCTAATGCTGATTCAAAATGGGAAGCTTTACCATTTTCCGGTCGTCCTGATGGGGGTGGAGTATTGGGCAGGACTCCTAAACTGGATGCGCGATACGATGCTTAAAGATGCCGCTATTACTGAAGGGGACCTGCGAGGAGTCCTTCTCACCGATGATGTGGATGCGGCATTAACCCTAATCAAGCACTCCGTCACAGAGCTGGGAATTACCTTGAACCCGCTCCCCGTTTAAAGGCTATAATCGGCCAACCCTAAAAGGATGGAAATGCCCGATAGTTGGAGCGAAGAGGTTTTTCGAGAATTGGTCGAATCCGCGCCGGATGCCATGGTTATGGTAGACGACACAGGGACGATTATTTACGTCAACGCCCAGATCGAAAACCTTTTTGGCTATTTACGAACAGATCTCTTAGGAAGGCCTATCGAGTGCTTACTTCCCGAAAGATATCGGGGAAAACACGTTTCTCAACGAAATGGATATTTCGTTGGTCCCAAGCTTCGCCCCATGGGGGCAGGCCTTGAGCTCTTTGCGATGCGCAAAGATAAAACGGAATTTCCGGTAGAAATTAGCCTCAGTCCCCTTAAAACAGAATCAACGACACTCGTGACGGCAGCCATACGCGATATTTCTGAAAGACGACGCTTCCAGGAAGATCTAAAACGAGCCAGAGAGAACGCTGAGGCCGCGAACCGTTTAAAAAGTGAATTTCTGGCAAATATGAGTCACGAGATTAGAACTCCCTTAGCCGGAATTTTAGGGTATGCGGAGATGATAGCCCTCTACTGTTCTTCGGATGAAGAGCGAAAAGGCTACATGGAAAAGATTCGTCGCTGCGCTACCAATCTTACCGATCTTATCAACGATATTTTAGATCTCTCTAAGGTTGAAGCCGGGGCATTGAACGTAGAAAGTGTTCCTATCCCCTTGGTCTCTGAAATCGAGAGCGTAGTAAATCTATTGCAGGCAAGAGCTGACGAAAAGCAAATCAAGCTAGAAATCATTTACGACCGTCCTTTGCCAAACCAAATTTGTTCTGATCCCACGCGCGTCCGCCAAATTCTCAGTAATGTTCTTGGAAATGGAATCAAATTTACCGACCAGGGGACAGTGTCTCTGAAAGTAACCCACGTTAAAAACCAGATCCAGTTTGGGATAACGGACACGGGCTGCGGCTTGAGCGAAGAGGAACAGGCACGACTTTTTCAGCCTTTTGCGCAGGCGGATAGCTCCACAACCCGTAAATTCGGGGGAACTGGATTAGGTCTCGCCCTTTCTCGCCGGCTGGCTCGGGCCCTTGGCGGCGATTTAATCATCTCAGATAGTAAGCCGGGAAAAGGGAGCACTTTCGTTTTTACCGTTCCGGTCGGGTCTGGCGGAAAAGTGAAGCCGACGTTGGGGGCTCTGGAAAACTTAACATCGGAAAAAAAATCTCTCCGCCTCGAGCATCTAACAATATTGCTTGCGGAAGACAATCCCGACAATAGAGAACTCTTCACCCGATTCTTGTCGGAAGAGGGAGCCATTGTCGATGCCGCCAAAAATGGTAGCGAAGCGTACGAACTAGCCAAAAAGAAAAAATATACGGCGATTGTCATGGACATGCAGATGCCTATCTTAGATGGTTATGAAGCCACTCGACGTCTCCGGCAGGAAGGCCATTCCATTCCGATTATTGCTTTGACCGCTCACGCTATGAACGAGGAGCGAGAGAGATGTTTAGCTTCGGGTTGCGACGCTTTTCTGACAAAGCCAGTTAGCATAGATGAACTTGTAAAAACGATCCAACAACTTTCCAAAAAACGGTAAAACAAACATTCTCCCGCGGCCAATCCTAATGACTTCCGCTTTCGGACACTTCCCGCTCCTGCTCGGGATCGGCTTCCGTCAGACCGTATTCCCGTTCCTTTCGATAGAGCGTTCGCCTATTGATTCCCAGAATTTGGGCTGCCTTGTCTTTACGTCCCGCGGTTTTTTGCAATACCGCGCGCATGTAACGCTCTTCCACCTGAGTTAACGTGGGAAAGTCTTGGGTTAGGTTTCGGAAAGCGTCTTCGGGGTTAAGCGCTTCAGGATCGGGCAAGTCGCTTTCTTCGATAGCATTACCTCTACATAACACCACCGCACGCTCAATAACGTTTTCAAGCTCTCTTACGTTACCTTGCCATCTCAGTTGAAGAAGCTTTGCCACCGCTGCTTTCGTAAATCCACGCACTCGTCGCGTTTCGCCTGGCTGGCGATTTTCCGCAGAATATTTCTCCAAGAAGTATTCCGCCAGGAGGGGAATGTCTTCCGTACGACTGCGCAAGGGGGGAATCTGAATCGGGATTACACTTAGCCGGTAATATAGATCCTCTCGAAAACTTCCTTCTCGTATTCCTAGCTTAAGATCCTTGTGAGTTGCCGCGATCACGCGAACATTCACATCGATCATAGTGTTATCGCCAACGGGGCGGATCTTTCGCTCTTGCAGCACTCGAAGTAGTTTGGCTTGAAGGGCCGGGCTCATGTCTCCGATTTCGTCTAAAAACAAAGTGCCTTCATTCGCTTCTT
>JBBQIT010000176.1:0-8023 GCA_038325205.1 Bdellovibrionota bacterium | reverse complement strand
GGTCTCGGCCGTGGGGCTCCCTGTCGTCACCCCGCTCATTGATCTTGCGAACGCCAGACTTGAGTTTCCTGGCGGCGCCATTGTTAACTTGAACGCGAGTCGTGTATCAGAGAGACCTACCCGAAAATTCCGTGTCTTCTCCCAAGATTTTTATGCTTCCGTGGATTTGATTCAAAATCGTGCCGAACTTTTCAAAAGGGGCCCCAACGCTGGTATTCATCGCAGTGCTTTTGAAGACGATAATCTGGATGCTTTACGCCTGCAGTGCGAAGATTTTGTCCGCTGTGTTCGCGATAAGGCGAAGCCTCTGGTATCCGGTAGTGACGGAGTTCGCGCATTGAGAATTGCAAAACGAATTCGTGACGATATTTCCGAACGCAATATTAAATACCCAACTTCGTTCCAAAAGGATTTGAATCGCTCCGTTAGTGAGATCAGAGAGAACACAGCGGAACATTAGTCTAGATGAAGGTATTAAGCGGATGAAGACTAAGTTGATGATCGTTGCCGGCGAAGCTTCTGCAGATTTGCATGCGGCGGCCCTGGTTCACGAACTAAAAAAATCACTTTCTCATTTTGAGTGCTTTGGTGTGGGCGGTAACCTTCTGCGTGAAGAAGGCATGCGTATCGATGTGGCTGCCGAAAGTTTAAGTATTGTCGGTCTCGCAGAAATTGGAAAAATCGCAGGCGCTTTCGGCTCCTTGCGAAAATTGGTTCGTTTAGCGAAAGAAGAGACTCCAGCCGCTGCTATTCTTTTAGATCTTCCTGATTTCAATTTAATGCTCGCCAAACGTCTCAAGCGTCTGGGTATTCCAGTTATCTATTATATCTCGCCCCAAGTCTGGGCGTGGCGGCGTTACCGGATCAAAACGATCAAACGAACGGTTGATCGCATGCTGGTTCTCTTTCCTTTTGAGAAGAAGTTTTACGATGAGCAGGGAGTCAGTAGTGAATTTGTAGGCCATCCTTTATTGGATGTCATTCAATCGCGAACGGGATCTCGTCCGCACGCAGAGGTTGCGTCAAAGCCTAGAATCGCTCTTTTACCCGGTAGTCGCACCAACGAAGTGCTGTACCACTGTCCTATCCTTCACGAGGTGATCAAGAAGGTTCGCGCCTCCTACCCTCAAGCCGAATTTACAATTCCAGTAGCTCCCACTTTAAAGAAGGAATTCATCGCGGAGCATTTAAAAGACGATTCGGTCTCTTATTCCGAAAAGCCCGCGCAAGAAGTGTTGCGCTGGGCGGATGTAGCTATTGTAGCTTCGGGTACGGCGACATTAGAAACCGCATTGGTAGGAACTCCTTTCTGTCTTTTCTACGAAGTACATCCTTTCAATGCCTGGTTTCTTCGTTCGGTTGCTAAATACAAAGGGCTTATTGGAATGCCTAACCTGCTATTAGGCAAACAGGTGGTTCAGGAGTTTTTTCAGGAGGCTGCTAAGCCAGAACTTATTGCGGCCGAAATGATACGCTTGGTCGGCGACGAAACTTATCGGGCGACCATGACGGGTGAATTGCAAGAATGTCGGAAAGGAATAGCTTGCCCGGCGAAGTCGGGGGAGTCTGAAGGGGCTAGTGTTAATGCGGCACGTAGCGTCCGAGAGTTTTTAAGTTCGTTCCAAACACCTCCCGGAGGCTCTCTTGAGGGAACACTCCAACCTGCGTGATTTTCTGTGGGTTTTCTTTCTTCCGGTCAGTTGGCTCTGGTTACTCGTCGCTAAACTAAGAAGAAAATTTTGGAATAACAGAAGCTATCGATCTCCTTTGAAAATTATTTCTATCGGAAACATCCACTCTGGGGGCTCTGGGAAAACTCCTATCGTTCTGGAATGTGCGAGCCGATGGAAAGGCAAACATCCAACGATCCTTTCCCGTGGATACGGAGGCTCTCTTTCCGCTACCGGGGCGAGACTAGACAGAAACTCTGCTCAAGGAGCCGTTCTTTTTGGCGACGAGCCTTGGTTAATGGCTAGGCGGACCGAAGTTCCCATCTATATCGGAAGAGATCGAGTTCAACAGGTGAAAGCGATTGAGCAGGGAGAGCCCTCTTGTCAGCTAATCATTTTGGACGATGGGTTTCAGCATCTGCGTTTGGCCAGGGACGCCGATGTAGTCGTGATTCGAGCCGAAGCTTCTCTCTCCGATTCTTTTTGCCTTCCTTTGGGAGATCTCCGTGAGTCGCTCTGCGCAGTCGCCGATGCCGACGTTGTGCTTTTGGTCCGTGGCGAAGGCGAAGCCAACCTTTCGGAATGGAAGGCTTGGTTGCAAAGCAAACACCCAACGATTCCCTTTTTCGTGGCGAAGCGCGCACGAAAAGAGATTTGGAGTATGGCAGGAGCTCCGGCTCAAGGAACCAAGTTTGGAGCTTTTTGTGGAATCGCCGCCCCGGAACGCTTTATCGAAGATGTAGAATCGCTTTCAGGCTCCTCCTTCTTAAGAACCTTCCCCGACCATCACGTCTACTCGACTTCGGAGATTGATTTTTTATGTCGCGCGGCACAAGAGACGGGAACGAGCCTACTCACGACGGAGAAGGATTATTTTAAGTTGGTCGAGGAGTTTACTCGTCGTCAGCAGCCACTTTTTACCCTGCGGATAGGTTATGAAATTTCTGAGGATTTCTGGTACTTTCTGGAAAACCTTTTGGGGTAAATGCGGTTGGGCTAGGCCTCCTACGGTATGTTTAGCGTTACTCGCTGAAAAACGGGACGTTCTGATCGTTCCAGCGTATTCTTATAAAGACGATAACAGTTCTTCAACAATGTTTTGCAAGACATGGTGGAAATTGAAAACGGTTTCATCCTTTGCCTTAGTACTCTTTGGTTGGATTGGTCTTGTGGGAATGACGGCTTGCACTTCGACCGCTCCCAAAGAGTCGACTCCTACCGGAATCGCGCTTCCCGCAGATACCAAAGTAAATATTCCTAAGTTCGTATCTCAAGATGACGATTTGGATGCGCCGACGCCTGCGAACGCAGAAGAGCCGCCCAAAAAGGTGGTAGCGGCGCCCACCACCCATAAGCCTAAGCGAGGAAAAGTGGAAAAGACGGCAGAGCTACCAGCAAAACCCGCTGAGACCGTTATCGAGGAAATCCCTTCCGAAAGAATTCCTTTCGCGGTGGGAGAGCGCCAAGAGGTTCAACTGTCATGGGTGGGATTGCCTGCCGGAATAGCCACGATGGAAGTTCGAAAGAATGACGATTTCAACGGCCGACCTACGATTATGTTGTGGGCGAACGTGCTTTCTTCCAAATTGGTAGATGCGATTTATCACGTTGATAATACGGTAGAGACTGTCGTCGATTCTTCGGCACTGATCCCGTATAAATTTTTGCTCCACATGGTGGAGTCCGCGCAGTTGAAAGAGACAAAGGTCACTTACGACCATCCACTCGGCAAAGCTTACTATTGGGCTCAACGAATTTCGAAGAAGTGGGGCAATGAAACCAACGATCGAGTAGACACTTTGATTCCCAATTCTCGCGATATGTTTAGCGCTATCTACTACGCGCGCACCTTAAATTATCAACTTAACCAGAAACAGGAATTTCCCATTTACGAAAATGGAAAAAACTGGGGGGTGGTATTACTTCCTATTGCTAGCGAAATGGTGTCGACTAAGGTAGGTGTTTTTCAGTGTTGGAAAATTAAAGTGACAGTGAAACTGAATAACGTTTTAAGCCCTACTGGCGACATTTTTATGTGGTTAAGCGATGATTCGAAAAGATATTTAGTGAAGTTTGATGCCAAAATAAAAATTGGTTCGCTTTACGGCTATTTGGTCGCTCTGAAAGACGCTAAGCCATGAAGCTTGCGGGAGTCGTAATAACCCGTAATGAAGAAGACAACATCGCCCGATGTCTTAAGTCTCTAAGTTTTTGTGACGAAATCGTTGTTGTTGACTCCGAAAGCTCAGATCAAACCTGCACTATAGCCAAACAATGGACCGCGAAAGTAACCGTTCGCCCGTGGACGGGATACTCTGACCAAAAAAACTTTGCTTCCACGCTCACCGACGCCGATTGGATTCTTTCTATCGACGCCGACGAAGAGGTTTCTCCCGAGTTGCGAAGCGAAATCGTCGAAGCATTAAAATCCCCTCAAGCTTCGGCCTACACCATGCCTCGCCGAACGATTCATTTCGGTCGATGGATTCGTCACGGCGGTTGGTATCCTAATCGATTGGTAAGGCTTTTCAGAAAAGTCGAAGGGAGTTGGGTGGGCGATGAAGTTCACGAATTTTGGCAAACTAGAGGCAAAGTTTTAGATCTTAAAGGCCATCTCTTTCACTACTCATTCTCGAGCCTCTCGGATCAGGTGATTCGAAACGACCATTATTCCACCTTGGGAGCCCAACGACTCTTACGTGAAGGAAGACGCTTTTCGTTCTGGAAGCTTTCCGGTAAAACCTTCTGGAAATTCTCGGAAACTTATATCCTGAAACGAGGGTTTCTAGACGGCTATCCCGGATTGATTATTTCCGTTTCGGCGGCATACTCGGTCTTTTTGAAATGGGCCAAGCTGTGGGAGATGGAACATCATGCTTCACAAAAACAAATCTCACGCTCGTAAAGCCACAGGCTTCGTCGTAGCCATCGACGGCCCTTCGGGAGCTGGCAAATCCACGGTAAGTCGAAGACTCGCGGAAGCGCTAGGAGGAAAACTCCTGGATACTGGTGCTATGTATCGCGCGGTGGCCTACTTCGCGATCAAAGAGAAACAAAAGACGGCCGACGGTTTTGCAGGGATTGCCCGTCGTTTGCATTTCGATATGGATCCTGACACGGGAACTATTCTCGTTGATGATATCGACCTTGGCGCCAAACTTCGCACTGAAAAAGTCAGTTTGATGGCTTCTCATGTCAGTCAGTTCAAAGAGGTTAGACACGCTTTGACGATACGGCAGCGAGGACTCGCCCGTAAATGGAGCCGAAAGATTCCCATCGTAGTGGAAGGTCGGGACATCGGAACGGTTGTCTTTCCGAAAGTACGTTTTAAATTCTTTGTGACCGCAGATGAAGCAGTAAGAGCCAAAAGGCGGTTTCAGCAGCTAAAACGGCAAGGCGTTCGAGGAACGACGCTAAAGTCGATTTTACGGAAGAATCACACTCGCGATAGGCAAGATTCCACCCGAAAGGTGGCGCCACTCAAATGTCCTAAGGATGCTGTGGTGGTAGATACTTCGGAAATGGCCATCCCGCAGGTCGTGCAGTTCATGACCAATCACATTCAGGCTAGAAATTTTCCAGAGAGTTAAACGGATCTACTAACGTGGGTCATCATCGTCGTAGCTACCGCCGCGTTTCTGACCTTCGAGCGATTCGATGCTCTTGGTAGCCGCTGCTACGTTCTTTTTCAGTTCGCCTTCGTATTGGGCGAGCACTCGCTTTTCTACTTCCGAGCGCATTTCACTGTTCAAAGGATGGGCGATATCACGGAAGGTGCCATCCTTCCGTTTTTTACTAGGCATAGCGACAAACAGTCCGGTATTTCCGTTAATGATCTTCAAGTCGCGAACAACGAAGCAGTTATCGAAAATAATCGTAACGTAAGCTTTTAGCTTTTCTTCATTGACCGGGAAGACTTTAACTTCTGTGATTTCCATGTTGTGCTCCTTGGTGTCGCTACTCACTAGGGTCCCTTTATTCTCCTAAAAAGGTTTGGGTGTACAGGACCCTACCCTCGTATAATCGGCACCATTGATGCACAGCTTTAGAACTTTTTTCTTGTTGTTGTTGCGATGCGTAAATCGCGTAACAGGACGAGCCACTTCCCGACATTCCTGCAAAAAGACACTCCGTGCTTTTTAGCATCGTGATTGCCTCTTGAATCAGCGGGTACTGCTGAATCGCCACAGGCTCGAGATCATTTTTTGCTAAGCGAAAGATATCGTTCAACCCTTCTACCTTCCCTCGCTCTGGAGAGAAAGTCTTACCCGATTCGCGAAATCGCTTGAACACTTCGGCGGTAACGATAGGACGCGGAAGAAATACGATGGCAAACCAAAGTTGACCCATGCCCTTCTCGGGAATGGATAGCGATTCAATCTTTTCTCCGATTCCGGAGACGAAGGAGGGTTTGGGATCTAAGAAAAAGGGAACGTCCGCTCCCAGTTGAGGGGCCATGCGTTGAGCTTCGTGTTTATCGACGAATCCACCTGCCACAAGATGTCGAAGTACCGTACCGGCGTTGGAAGATCCTCCTCCTAACCCGCCACCCGTGGGAATCCGTTTCTCAATCGTGATTTTTTGGGCTGGCGCCTTGGGAACTCCTGCCCAGGCCTTCATTGCCAAATTGTCCGACGCCTCGGGAAGTCCCGTTGAAGGTATCGGAGCATCGGAAGTCCACCCCATTTCAAGGGAAGTGACTTCGGCCTCCTCAAATTGGATGTCGTCGGCGAAGCTCAATGGCCAAAACACACTCTCCAAAACATGAAATCCGTCCGCGCGACGGCCCACGATCGAAAGACCGATATTTACCTTCGCCGGAGATCTCAATCGGGACATTGTTCGACAGCCGATCAGATTTTGGTCATGGCCTGTATTTACGGAAATACGCTGGACTCCTAACTACTTAAGTTGGTCCTAGCTTCGCACCCCTCTGACGTTTGTCCACAAGTTTCACAAAGGCAAGCGGACGACAGCAATAATCATTAGTGATTTCAGTAAGTTAAATAATGCTGAGTCAGGCACGCAACTTGTAATCATTCCCTATGGTCCATCAGGTTTCTGATGGGGGGAATGGCTCCGTTTTCGTTGACGTAGCCCGAAGTCGTAAGGGGATATGAGGAACAAGCTTCAGTACGCGTACAGCATCGTCGTTTTTGCCGGCGTTTTAGTGACGGCTTATATGATGATGAATCGAGAAGGCAGTATTCGTACGCCTTTCGCGTCTATGTCTCCTACCACGCTTCGCTCGGAAGCCACGATGGTGGACCCGGCGGTCAGTTCTCTGTTTGAAATGGAAGACGCTCTTTCCAAACTCAAAAAAGACAAAAAAGAAGAGTTAATCCGCGTTCCGACGATGCAAACGCACCCTTATCCTCCCCTTCCCCGATAATCAAGACGACAACGACGGTTCTTTACGTTTTAGCCGACTCACGATACCACTTAAGCATGACAGCTATTATCGTTTCGGATGTCCATTTACGGGACGGGACTAGTGTCAAAACCACCTTATTCGTTAGATTTCTCCAAGAAGTCGCCTCCCAATTCAAAAAAATTTATCTGTTAGGCGATGTCTTCGATGTTTGGCCCGGAACCAATTCTTTTCTGATCCGTATCTATCGTCCGGTGCTGCAAGCACTTAAAAATCTCGTCGAAGATGGTCATGAAGTTCACTTTTTAGAAGGGAACCACGACTTTCGTTTGGGGAATTACTTTCAAGAGCAACTAGGAGTCATTGTTCATACCGATCTCATCGAAGAGACTTGGAACGGAAAGAAAATCTTCATGGCCCACGGGGATCTGGGTAACCCACGAGATTTGGGTTACAAAGCGCTGCGCTATGTTCTGCGTCATGATCTAACTCACACAGTCTTAAAAGCACTGCCCGAAGACTACATCTATAAGATGGGCGCTAAGACTTCACAACTTAGCCGGAAATACCAAAAGAACTCTGAAAAGATTGAAACTCAGATTCGACAGACCTATCGCCAGACCGCGGAAAAGATCTTTCGCACCGGCCAGGATGTCGTGATCATGGGGCATACCCATCTTCCTGACGACGTTACCACCCTCATTGGCAATCGAAGCTGCCGCTACATCAATACGGGTGATTGGGTGACCCATTTTACTTACCTTGAGTTTGATGGAACGCAATTTTATACTAAGACCCATCCGTTAAAGACCCTTTAACCAGATTTCTATTACATTGGGGTTGGCTTACAACATGAACGAAGCATCACGTTCGCAACTCGTGTCCGATTTCAACTTTAGCGACGAACTGCCTAACCGCTGGCCGCTACTGCTAGACGAGATTAAGCGGACGGGCACTACTCATCTGGTTTCGCGCCTCCGTT
>JBBQIT010000175.1:0-8063 GCA_038325205.1 Bdellovibrionota bacterium | reverse complement strand
CAGTTTTTAACGGTTTTTCAGCCTATATCGCTCTCAACCTCGCCATTCTTTTGGTAATGATTACCCGCTATCGGCAGCGGTCCTGGTACCGAACCGTGTCGGCAGGGCTATTCTGTGTTGGTATTTTTGGGGTCTTTAACTCGCTTACCGAGGACGTCCAGAGAATGGTATGGCTCAGCACTCTGGGGCGCTTATTCATGGGGGTCAATTTCGCCGTAGCGTGGCTTCCCCTTCGCTTTCGAAAAGACGCCACTCGTCGATATTTGCCTCACGGCGCTATCGTGGGAAGCCTTGTGTTGGGTGCCCTGGTGTTTTTCTATTCGACGTCGCTTCCCCCAGGGGTCAAACTTTACCGCTTCGAGCCTTGGATCAATGGGCTAAACCTGGTGGCCGGCGCTTGTTTTATGATCGCATTTTGTCTTGGCTACGCTGCCCATAAAAAGGAACACGATGAGTACGATGCGGCCTTACTCAGCTTGGCTCTTTTTTCCTCGGTCTATTGCCTGTTCTCACCTATGACTTATGTGTGGGGGCCGCGCTGGTGGATGCTTCAAGTGTTAGAGTTAATGGCGTACCTTGTAGCCCTCGTCTACAAATTTATCTCTTACGGCAAGATACAGCAGAAGCTTTCTGATACGACGAAGGCTCTTGAAGTCTCCAATCGAGACTTGCAACAATTTGCCTATGTCGTTTCGCATGACCTGCAAGAGCCGCTGCGAATGATCACTTCCTATCTCAATTTAATTTCCAAAAGATATAAAGGAAAATTAGATGAGGCAGGGGAGGAATTTATTTCTTTCGCGGTAGACGGCGCGGGAAGAATGCAGAATCTCATTTTAGACCTTCTCGGCTATTGCCGAATCGCTCAGGAAAAAGAGAAGGATGAAGTTGTCGACTGTTCCCAAGCGTTAGCCAAAACGCTACGGAATTTAGAAGTCTCTATTCGTGAAACCGAAGCCACGATCGAGGTCAATCGCCTTCCTTTAGTAGAAGGTTCGGAAAGCCAGATTATCAGTCTGTTCCAGAATTTGATCGGCAACGCCCTAAAGTATCGCCGATCTGAAGCGCCTAAGGTTAAGGTCGATTCAAAGTTGGAAGGAAGGCACTATATTTTTTCCGTTTCTGACAATGGGATTGGATTCGACAGTAAATATGCCGAGCGAATTTTCCTCATTTTTCAGCGACTACACGCTCGTAACGAGTACGCCGGCACTGGAATCGGGCTTGCCTCCTGTAAACGGATCGTAGAACGACATGGGGGAGAAATCTGGGCAAAATCTGATCTTGGGGCGGGCTCAACGTTTTATTTCACCCTACCTGCTTTTCCCTCGGGAAAGGGCGGTACCGTGGGTGCCAACTAGAGCTTGGGATCTAAGGAAAGCCAGTCATTGAAGAACATCCCCGCTCCGTAGAAAAGCTCATCCTTCTCCAACGCGAAAACGGTGTTAGTTCCCTTTGTCTCTACAGAAAATTTAAAGACTCCCTCGCTGAGGTCTTTCCTCTTACCCAACGTTTCCTCGGCGCCTTTTTTGAAATTGCCTTGCAGCGCTTTGGTCCATAGCGTTCGAAAAGTGTCTGTTGTAATTCCGGTGTGAAGTAATCCTACCGGATGGTTGTTCCCGTCAGTAATAAGCGCGCCGCTAAAGCCCTTTTTTAAAGGACATCGAGAGAGGTACAAACTCAATTTTTGTTCTTTCTCGACGCCTTTGGTTGAAAAACTAAATCGAGTTTTTTGCCCGAACGCTGGCTCCTCATCAGCTTTTTCCATCCATTCCATCGTGAATATAGGAGAGCGATGGGGGGTGCCTTTGCACGCTATTTTCTGAAAAACGGCCCGCTCCCTATTACGGAGGGGATCGGAAGCAAAATCGGGGTCTTTAGGAGCCCGGTACTCAAATGCCCAAATAGTATAGTCGTCCGTTCCCGATTCGGCAGGCTCACCCTCAAAAACCACTTCATCCCAATCGCGCCGAATCTCTTGAGACAGCTCGACGATGGCAAAATCTGGACCGAACTCATTATCGTTCATCCCTTGATAGAGTGTGTTCTCTACTTTTACTGATTGCTGCACGCCCTTTCGGTTATCAAAGTAATGAAGACGAAACTCGTCGGCCTTTCTCTCCTGTGCGCGCTTAATACAGTGCCCCGCTGTCGCAAGTTCGCTCGTCTTGCGTAGGTTCGGAAAACGGATGTGAAAAGCATTGCAGACTTCGACCAAGTTTCCTTGGTGATAAGCCGATAACATCGCGAAGGGCGATTTCCCCTCCAGCGTTGCCGCCACTCGCCGTCCTTCGCTATCAAGCAGGAGAAAACTCTCGTCAGCCCGAAGGGAAGGGCTAATGGCGAGGCTTAAGCAGAATAGCCATAAGGGCCATCGAATCACGGGACCTCGCGCGAGACGACGGGAGCGTAATTAGCAAAGTCCAAGTTTACCTCGGGCTCCACAGTAACTTCTACTCTCCATACGTGGACATTTTTCTCCACATCTTTCACTCTGAAAACATGAGGCTTGGCTGGCTGTCCAGGAGTATGACGGATTTCGATAACACCGGATTCCGTTCCATCGGCTGCCTTTCTTCGTTTGCAGGCAGAAGCTGTAACGAGGGCTTGGTTTGTTTCGCTGATCTTGCAGCAGTACTGCCCTTCGCCGGAGCCCTTCGTTAGCGTGGGCCCCAAAATACGATTGATGAAGTCGTGAGCGTCGATATCGAAGCCTATCACTTTTCGCAAAGCTCGATTTTGATTTTGGTCGCGCATCACCGCGAGGACAGGTGCTGGCTCAGTTCTTAAGTCTTGGCCTCCTCGCGAGAAAAGCTTTTCAAACTCTGATAAACCAATCGTTGGTAGTACGAGTAGCCCAGCCATCTGGGTGGTTTGAGCGGTAACCGCAAAGCTTCCCAGTGATTCTTCCTGCACGGTCCTATTAGGTGGCTCATATTGGACCTTAACTTTGAAGGTAATGTGATCGTAGTGCTCTTTGTACAGATCTCGTCCAATAGTGGCCGGTGCCTGAGGGTTTGCCTCCGCTGCCTTTGAGGAGTTTGGGTCTTTCGCCATGCCCAGTTTCAAACGCGCCAGCTTCGCATTAATGACGTCCTGATGCGCAATTTCGATGAGGATGGATCTAGCAGCCGGCGGAAACGTAAATTGGACTTTGTCAGCAGCGACGCCATCGTTTGCGAGCGACTTTCGGGGAAGAGCGAAAAATCGGAGCGCGGTTTGCTTTAGGTCATCCTTAGTATTAACTAAAAGCTCCTTCACCGGCTCCTTATTCGCCTCGTTGTCTTGTACAAAAAAGAAGGTTTCGTCGATATCCTTCGACTGATTTCTAAGCTCCGAAAGGAATGGTTCCGCAGGCAGAGCATAGAGGTAGTCGCCTTTTGCCGGATCGACTTGAAACTTTCCTGTAACCAGCCCTTCGGGATATTTCAGTTTCTTGAAAAGGAAGTGGCCCGGATTGACCCAAGCGTTTGATCCTGGCAAGTCTTCCGCATTAAAGAAGAACAGGGCTTCAGGCCAAGCTCGTTCCACAAATGCTTGGTTGATATAGGGAGCCGAAGCTGAAGTCATAAGGACTCCCGCGTTACGTTGGAAGTTAGGATCTTTCGCATCGGCGCCAAAGAGGGCCAAGGCCATCATCAACTGCATCGTATTCATTTTAACTCTCCTATCAATTTCAGATACTCTTCTCGGCTCATATCAACGAGGTCTGGTCTACGGGTGCGATAATCTTTTTCTTTAAAGGGATTTTTCTCCCCAAACCAAGCGATGACGTAGTCTGAGCCAAAAGCGACTAGCATCCCTTCTTGAGCAGAAGAAATTCCCGTGATCTCTTCATAAGGAAGTTGAGTCACGCGGGTAAAAGCCTCGGTAGTATCTTTCAAAAACGGCGAATGGTAGCTGACTGCCCTAAACTCGCTGCCTAATCGATTGGTTTGATCTACGAATAGGAAACCTCTTGGTGTGAGCGCGCTATAGTCGAGAACCCGGGCGGCCCATGCTGATGTCGTGGTGGTAGCCCACGGGTCAACCCCTTGAAGGGGATGGCTAGACCCGTAGCGAGCTTTGATAACGCCGCTGTCAGCATCGACGATAAAAAAGCCGCTCATATCGTCCTCGGTACGACCAGTGTAGGTCGCGATGAGCCAACGATAGTTCGTCATCAAGAAGTCACGCCAGACGACTTTACCGGGGTCGGTATCTCCCCAAGCGGCCGGAGTGTTGGCTATAGGCGAGACTTCGGGCATTTTTTCTGAGTTCGCTTCTGATAGAGAAAGTCTTAGGAGCTGCGTCTGAGTGGGCTGATCCACGGCACCCATGATCGCTGTGAGATCGGTTCCCTTGGCAAAAAAGGTAAGCCACGTCGAAGGATCCAGTACCACTGGAGCTCCGGGAAGATCTCGAAACAGATCTTGCTGGAATCGCCATTGGGATTTGGGAAAGCTCGGATCATTTAAATTCAGTGCAGGGGCCAATTGATGATCGGGAGTCAGTCGTTGCCACTGGCTAAATTTCTGTTCATTTAAGGTTCGCACTAGAACGAAGTTTCCTTCGACTTTTATCTCCGCAACGCAGGGAAACGAGTGCGGGATCTTTCTTAGCTGGTCTTCCTGACCGACGGACTTACGATCGAGACGATACTCCCACAGATCTTGTCCGTAACAAGATCCGGAGCGAAAGCTTTGCGTAAAGTAGAGCCGCGAGAGATCTTGAGACAACACCGGAAGGGCAGGTTTTAGTCTTGCGTCTTGGAGATTCAGGAGCACTACTCCCACGCGAGGTTTTGTTAGTCGCGCCCGCTCCGCAATCGCTTGGGCATTTCGATCTACGTCCGCGGCCATAAGGGGCAGGGAAATCAAAAGGTACGCGAGAACCGATAGGTGAGAAAACTTCCTCACTACTTAGCCTCCGCTTTACCCGGCAAATTTCTGCCTAGGTACCCGGTACCATCGCCCCGGACGACCGCGCGATAATCCCATTCCGCTCCGCCGTCGCCTAAAAAATTGATTTCGAATACCTCCTTAAATTCCGGACCTACTTTGACGCTAGCAAACTGTCCACCGGAAGGGGGCTCTCTCACGAATTTGAGCTGGCTCTTTTCCATTACAAAAAGAAGATTCGTTTCTGGAGTCTTGGAGGTAATGGCGAGATCTTTCCAGTCTTTCCCCAGATAGTTATTAGCGAGCGCGACCAGTTCCAAAGTCTTGGGATTATTGGTAGCGTTTGCCGTCTTGGTGGTTACCGGTGTGACTTTTAGCTCTAGGTTTTGTGGGGCGAGTCGCGGAAGGAAGCTCTTTGCGATGACGGCGAGTGACCCATTGTGACAGACGAGTCCGCCGGGAACGATGTCAGAAAACTCTCCTAAGTAGGCCATCTCTAATTCGCTAAACGCGATTTCCTCTTTTGCTTTTTTGGTAGTGGGTGCCGGTCTCACTCCGCTTCCGATCTTGTGCTGCAAGTAGATTCGCCGAGACGTGTCCGTCGGGCCCTTTCGGATAGCTACCCCTGCGCAAGCGGGAATCGAATCATCGCTATTGAGGGCTGCCCAGGAGGAAGCCATAGGTAGTTTGTCGACCTCGGGGCCATACCAATAGATGCGTTGGGTGCTAATGACCGCGACACCTCCAGGCGCCTGTCCAGCTCCTCCGAAGGCGCGGACCGGGAAATTCGCCACGTTCAAATGGTTGTTAGCCATGGAGAAATAGAAAGAACGGTTTTCGATTCCCGGCCGATCCGGAGCGTCAAAGAGAATGGCACCGTGTTCTGTTTTCGTGAGGTGAAGAGGACGAAGCATCTTGGCAATCTCTGTCGCCTTTTCCTGTCCGTCCTCACCTTTGTGTCCAAAGGTATGGGAATGGGACCTCACGATAGCGGCTGACATAGGATCGACCTCGTCGATCACAGAGTGGCCCGCCTCAAGGTGTCGCAGGGCCAGCAAGTTTCCGGTGGGGCTCACTATCATTGAAGAGACGTTAGCGCCTTTCCAATCCTTAACCGAATTTAAGACGGGCTCTGCTTCTGGATCCAACAGCGAGAACCATCCCACCACAGGCATCCAGGGAAGGGCGCCTTCGGGCCCGGTGAGTTTTAGCAAAAGGCCAGGCATTTTCTCGCGCATCGTGATGATCTGACCTTGAATCTGAATGGCCTTGCGAAGTTCTCTCCCCCGAGCGGGTTCGTAATCCCGGTCGCCCACGCCGTGCATGGCGGCTGCGATCTGGCCCTTAAATTGTTCCATTCCTTTGAAAGAGGTTTCGAGATCGCGCTCTAATCGATCTCCGTTCCAATGGGCGATTTGAAGCCCCGGAATAAAATTTCCCGTGGATTGGGGACCGGGTTGAGTTTCGAGAAATTCCACGAATAGTTTTTGGTCGAAGTTCTGAAGGGAGTGCACGCAAGGGATCTCAGCGACCTTTTTCTCGACTCCTGCCTTCGCAGAGACGTGGAAGAGATCCTTTCCGGGACATTGCGTATTTCCACTGGCCGTAGAAAAATAGAGATCGGTATCAATGAGAATTACCAGGGTGGGTATTTCTACCGACTTGGTCCAAAGAGGAATGAAAGTTCTTTTCTCAGAGGTAAAAGCCTTCAGCTCGTCGTTAGCACTTGAGGCCGCGGTGGCTATATTGTTTAGGCAAAGTAAGGACAATGCCACCATTAGAATGTTAATCATTTTCAACCTCGTCATTTTTAAGATCGGCGGGAGTGGCCGGCTCATCACTCAGCTTGCCTTCGAGTCCGTAGACCATCACCTTGTTACCTTCAACGACTCTCACGTTATCCCCAGAGAACCGAACCTTTACTTTGTTACTTTTCAGATCTTCCGGAGAGAGATTTTCGCGAAGGTTATGAATCTTGCCGGGAAGCTCAGTCTCGTTCTTTGAATTAGATCGATTGATAACAAAGGATCGAAGTGCGTATCCTTGGTTTAACCGGATAAGAGCAAAAAATCCTTTGGAGTGAAGCGCCGGACGTATTGGCGCTAAGTCTGTCAAAATTCGCGACGGTTGAACGCCGGGCTCCAGAAGGTCCAGGGCTTCGAATTCTTGCTGAGCATGCTTAGTGGGAATCAAAATAATCGCATGCGAGACGCGATTGGAAGTGATCACACTTTTGTTGTTGTTAGCCCAGATCTCGTGGAGATCTTCCGTTAAAGCGTCCTTGGGCTCTTTTCCTGTTCGAGTCCAAAGCAGAAACGAGACTTTATTGTCGTAGCCCGCAACGGTGCGTTCCATGGGCTTTAACTGCCAACGGCCTGTGTCGCCTTCACGGAAGGACTTAAATTCAGCGACGATGGCTTCATTGATCTCGCCGCCACTAGCGGTTCGATTCCTTCGAAAAGACGAATTAGCGAAGAAGGCTAGGTCCTCAAAAAACTTTTCGTAATAGCCCGGACGTTCCATGGCCCCGTTTCCTTCAGCTTTGTGAAGGGAGTCGGCGAGCAGGACTGATTCTTGTAAGGCTTTCTGCGTAATGCTCGACACGGTGGGGGAATAGCGTTTGATCGCGGGCTCTGCTAGTCCACCGGCAATATCAAATCGGATCGACTCGGGTATTTCGGGGATGTCGATAATTTCGGCATTCACAAAAAGGGAATCGTTGTGCTTCTTTAATGCGTTGTAGAGAGTCTTTCTCATCGACATGACCACTCGGCAAAGGCCACGCTGGATGCACGGTCCAAAGACCTCGTCGAAATTGCGCATTCGCTCTTGAAAGGATTGAAGGGCCTCTTTGTTAAGGTTAGCAAAACGCGAGGATGGGAACTCTTGTAGGTAAGCGATGGCTTGCCTTCCATCGATGCCGTCTCGAATCTTAGTGAAAGAGTCAATGAGACTCGGACGATTAAAGTTCCCGTGCTCTTCTCGGAAGTTGCAGGAACTAAACCAAAAGGCATTGGATAGTTCTTCGAGCGATGGGGCTACTCCCTCTGTGCCAATGAAGAGTGAGACAGTCGCTTAGCCGAAATTAATGAGCTATAAGAGGGCGACTGAGAGAGAGAAATGAAAGTCCAGGCACAGAATGAGAAGGCCCCGGTCGCTATGGTTTCGAGGCCCGAAGTAAAG
>JBBQIT010000174.1:0-8082 GCA_038325205.1 Bdellovibrionota bacterium | reverse complement strand
TCTCTGAGATTTGTCGGGATTTATAGCAACAGTACGAGCAAGTCGAGGCGCACTATCGATAGAACGGAAGGGCCAACTCGGTCGCATGGATTTATGCTGCCTGATTCGCCTTCAACGTGGAAAGCGACTGAACCAACTTTCTCTCGTCCTTCAAATTGTAACTATCATTCGGCATCTTCACGATGCTTCCTGTTTTAGCTAGTTCTTCGAGGCAAGGCGGATCTGATCTTTATCTAGAGGAGTAAGGTAATGAAGATCGTCTACCGTGAAGGAGACGAAGCGATGTCCGGCGGCTTCAAGCCCGGGGCATCGGTAGAAATAGAGAATGCAGTGTATGAGTCGTTCGATGTCATCGGGAGAGCGAAGTACCCGAATGAGGTGATAGGTTCTATCAAGTCGTTTCGCCGCAAGTTGGAAAAGCTTGGTCATAAAATCCGGGATAACGCTCTCAATCATTTTCACATCAGAGAGTTCGACTTCAAGGGCAGTCGTTCCGATTAAGGCCTGCGCGGTGAACATGCGCAAGTGGGGGGAGCCCGGAATCATCGCTTTTTCCCCAAAGAATTGTCCGGGGCCAAAGGTGCCAATGAGGTGAGGCTCAGACTCTGACTCGTCGTATAGCTGAATGACGCCATCGAGAATGATGTACATGGAATTGCCGCTCTGCCCCTGGCGGAACAGATACTTGCCGGATTCCACCTCACGTAGAAAAGGCTTCAAATTCGGATTTAAAAGGTATTCTTGTAGGAACACAATCCCCCCTACGCCCTATCGGCAATTAGGGAGAATATCTTTACTTAATGCGAGCGGCATATCGCAGGTCTGAGATGGGAATAGCTAAACCCTCCCAGTTTTGAAACTCCCCGCTAGTGGCTCGAGCGCCGGTAGCATCATTCGTGCGTATTACGCTACTAGGGCAACTCTAAGTTTAATATTCGCCTTCTTTAGCTGATCCTGCAGACAAGCCTTTACCGCCAGCGTCTCCGGCAACCCCGCCGCCTTCGCGATCTTCACAGCAAGAATAGGACTCACCAGTTGTCGCCCTTTTTCGATGTCGCACAAAGTTCCTCGCGACACTCTCAACCTCTTCGCCATCTCCGTCTGACTCAATTCAAGCCTCCCCCGTGCGACTCGCAGGAACATCCCAAAAGTCATCTCTCCCACTTCTTTTTCAAGTAGCGGGATCAGTTTCTTAGTACCCATGGTTCATCACCTCCAAAACAGCGACAATCGTAACGTCACCTCGTTGAGACTCTTCATAAATAACTTGATAAGAACGAGTCAGTCTGACCGAACGCTGACCTGCCCGCTCGCCCCGCAAAGGTTCGTCATGATACCCAGCTATCACGCGCACCCGGCGAATCCCGACTTCTTCAACCGCATGGGCCAAACCAAAAAGTGCTCTTTTAGGTGCTTCGGGATGCGCTTCATCTGCTTTTCAGCAAATTTGGAGATGGTCACTATGCTGTGTGCCCCCATACCATAATAAATAGGGTTGTAAGGTAAATTACCTTACAACGCAATAAAATTGGGTTTAAACCATTCCTGGCATTTTTCGATCCTGGCACTTCGGTCCAATCCCCTGTAACCATTCCATTAAAAGTTCGCTAAATCTTTCAGCACGAAATAGTTCCCAATCATAGATTATGCTTGGAGCCATTCTTTGGACTTGAGTGAAATTAGCTACCCATCTCTGTTTAGTTTCGGGAGAAGGATCAGGCATCCCTAGAAACCTCTCCACCTCATCGGAAACAATTAGCCTGGCGTCTTCGCCATCACATCCCTCTTCTGCGCTTAGTTTCGAGAGGTAAGGCTCATCACGATTCTGGGCAGCACGATAAATCTCTTGTCGAAAATGAACGACTTCATCCGTTTCGGAGTCATAGAAAAAGACGTGTCCCTCCTTAACGGCCTTCACAAAGCCATTCATCAACTCAGATAGATATTGAATTTGGTTCACTATGGTTCCTTTCTTAAATGCTTCTGTCGGGAAATTAGGAGGAAGTGTGAATAAGAGCAATAGTCCGTAGGGCGCATCGCCAGGAGTATAAAAAGTTACGCTTTGCGCGGACCTATTTAGAAATTTTTATCCAGGGCTCGGCAATGGGATTAATGCCAATGGCATGATTTACGGCATCCCAATAGATAAGCATCTGTTTGGTCCACTCTTCTTTGCCACCAATAATTTTATTAACAAAGAATACATCTCGCTTGGTGCCGCTGTCATACTTGAAACGGATCACCAACTCTTCTTTGGTTTTCACGTTCTGATATCGACCGCTCAAACGTTTCTTAACGACAGGATGTAGCGGCAACCAAGAGAGGGCAAAAAGAGTTCCCTCAGCCGAATCTAGATATTTTGAGACTTTCTCCGGGGAGTCTATTAGCGAGATTTCCTCCGTGAGATCTTTTTTGTGGCATCTAAAGGCCTGGAATTTCCCTTCGACATGATTGTTGTCGTCGAGATGAAGAAGCATTTTTCCTTCAATCCGATCCTTATCTACACTCTGTATGTAGACACTTCCTTCGCCGAACTTAAATTCCCCAAAGTCGGAAGTCCACTCGTCCTGACGAGGAAGTTTGGGTGGTTGAACACGGAATAGGCCGAAGCTAATTCGAGGCCTATCGCGGTTATCGGACGAGAATCGGACCTCCCGCCGCTGCCATTCTTTCCAACAGACGGCGGCTTTGCTCGAAAGCAAATTCATAGAGTATCCACCGAAACTGTCGTCAAACGTACCTCCGGCATAAACCCAGGGCTTGCCTTTAATAACCCCATGCACTGGCTCATCGGAGATGCTTTGTTCGCGAACTTTTTCCCATTTAGTAGGACGCGTAGTGTACCAACTGTACAGAATGAAGCTGCCGACTAGAGCAAAAAGCGAGAGCGCCAGCACCTTAATTAATTTACGAACTAGGGGCATAATACCTTTATCGAGCTCCTACCGTCTGAAGAAATCGCGCGGCCATCAAGAAGGTTACCGTTCCCTCCCCAGCGAAAATAATGACGAGTGGGGCGGCTTCCCACAAGATTATCAATCCTACGACACATAAGATGACATACCGATACTCGTACAGCGTTTTAAAGACGGCGTAGGACACAGACCGCAAAACAGCCAAAGCTCGGCCCATGCACATCATTATCTCGTCCTGTCCCAAAACACTCAATTCGGTCTTAATTTCAACGCCCACCGATACGTTGATCGCATAGCTGTCGAAAACCATCTTCACATCTTTCTCAATAGAGCCCGCTACTTCAAATTTATTTAAAGCTGTCGCCCTCACCTCACATTTAATTTTGCCAAAATAAATGGAGCTAAACGACTGGCCGAATTTAACCGAGACTTCCGGCGATACCCCGGATCCCCGGTTAACTAATGCATTCTTAATATCTTCGGCAGAAAATTTGATATCGAACCCAGAAACAAATTCATGAACAAAATGTCCAAAAGCCTGCGCCGCCTCCTGTTTCGCTTTTAACTCCAACTTGTCGGCACCAAGAGAAACCTCCAGTCCCTCGATACAGTACGCCGGCTGAATATCTCCACTAATCTTTAGCTTTAGGCTCGTTTCAAGTTTTTGAGGAACCGGCGCACAGTTAACGATCTGCTCTAAGATCACTTTCCCATCTTCAGATCCAGTTGCCCGCTTGAGGACGGCCTTTATGATGTCGTCTGCTGCTTTGGGCGTTACTTTCACACAGGGAAGCTGAATTTTTTTCGCCTTTTCTCGCGCCAGTGAATGGGACGCGACGAGCGGCGCAGAAGCAGGTGCTGTGCTCGGTTGCTGGCCGGTACCAGGATTAGAACTGGAAGCACTAAAACTTGGGTTGGAGCTCGGAAAAGCGGAACTCGAATTTGGGGGCGTCGCCGAGCTAAAACCGTAACTTAAAGTGTTTTGTCGGAAACGGGTCGGAAGCTTAAGCGATTGCCCGACGAAAATCCAATAGGGAGCTTTAAGACTATTCTTCTTGGCGATTTCAGGCCAATGCAGCGCCTCGCCCAGGTCAGATTGAGCGATTGACCAGAGCGATTCGCCCTTCTTAACTGTGTGAACTCCCGACATCGTTTTCCCTCATTCTGTTACCCCCCTATCCTAGCTATGGATAGCAAATAGTAGGCCATTTCCCTACCTTGGTACGAGAAGGAAAAAGGTGGGAATTGGTCTCAATATTGGCCATTTGTCCGGGGTTTGAACCAAAACGCCTCAACCATCGACGGCGATCTCGAAACTGAGACGTTTCGTTCAACACCAGGTCATTAATAGAACTTTTCCGTGCTCCTCAAAGCTCCTTGCCACTGGTACGAGGATTGCTTTCTCAAAATGGCATGGCAAGAGTCGTTCTACGTATTGATAGACTTTTTCACTCCGAACGTTCCGCTATGGGAAGTCTTGGAGTGCACTGGCCATTTGGTGGGGGAGCCAGTATACCGAGGCTTTGCTTCACCTTAGAAAGATCGTGGGTTGGCAATCTCGGAAGCCTAAGTTGTATTCCACGGGGACGTTATCGTGCTCACTGCAAAGATGGCGGTCCCCTGGGCTGGAGATTAGAACTGGAGGGAACTGAACCAAGAACGAGGATTCAGATCCACCGGGGCAATACTCCTAAAGACACCATTGGCTGCATATTGGTGGGTACCCGATCTAGTCGGGATCGCGTGATCGATTCTGCACAGGCACTGAGTTTGATTCGTCTGGAACTTGCAAAAGCAATGGATCCATCCGAAATTTACGTAGAAATTCACGACCCTTTTTTCCAAGATTTGGCACGCCAGTGGCCCCGAGTCGAAAGGAAGTTATGAATAAGTTTTTTTATTGTCTGACCGCTCTCCATTTCTGCTTACTCGCACGGGCCGCGCCCTGTCCCGACACCAACGAGAAGCCCGCTTTATCTGTCTCAGTATCGGCTAAAACAACTCTGATAGTGTGTGGCTACGCAGAAAATGAAAACGATTCCCGAGCCAAACCTCGCTACAGCGAATTTACTATCTACTCCACCCAAACCTTGAAGCCTCCCAAGAAGCTCATGAGTGTTGGTGCGCTCGAAAATTACTGGATCACCCCCCTTAGTCGAAAAGGGCTTAAGCTAGAGGAAGTGTGGTGGGTGGGAAAAGGCTTCACTCCCGCTTTTAGTAGCACCATCGAGTGTGAAAACGAAAAATGTACTCGCTCCATGGTCACGTGTGCTTTTTCCGTCACCGCCCCTCCGTCGAATCAATCCACCGCCGACATCGAGAAAAGGCTGGGACAAAAAGACTCCAAAACAGATGCGGAGACTTTAGTCGCACAGCTTTTTACTGCTGCCCTTTCAGGGGATTTACAGGCACAAGCGCTGCTATTGAAAACGGCACAGCCAAAAATTCTTGATGGCGCTGCCGCCGAGGATTGGCACCGTTCGCGGGGGCAGCTAATAAGAGCGATGCAGGGTCACTGTATCAAGTGATGTCGGTAGTTTTAGAGCGGGGTAGCTCACCCTAGGATACCTCGCGGACCACTTAGCAACACCACAGGGTTCCCCGTTCGGCCGTTGAAAGGGGCGCAATCCTATGAAATAAATGCTTCGAGGGAATAGCGATGCCATCAAAGAAAACGTCCCGCAAAGTTAAAAAACGAGGGAAACCAATTAGAATTCATAACCTCTTGCGCCACGACGATCTCCCCGCCACCGTAGGAATAGTTAAGGAGGTAAGGGCTGAGCTAATTTCCGAGATTCGTTCGGTTCATCATGAACTGGATGGAAAGATAATGCAGTTGGACGGCAAGATAACTCAGTTGGACGGCAAGATAACCCAGTTGGACGGACGAATGACGCAACTAGACGGAAAGTTCCTCACCCAAGAAGGCAAGATAGAGAAAGTTCTCTCCGTAGTTCACCGAACTCAAACCCTGATGGAGGAGCAGCGTAGCGAAAACCGAATTGTTTTAGACGGGCTGAAATCAGTGATAGAGCGCCAAGATCGTGCTGAAGAAGAAGCCAAAGAGTTCCGCCACACAATTCAGATTTTAGTGAAAACACACTCAAGCGCATCATCTCTGTGAAGACGAATCTCCAAAAATACCCCTCAGGGCAAAAGACCAAAACTTCGAAAACGACGGCAGTCGGCCGTTCTAGATGAAATTCAAGTGCTGCCTCGATTAGTAGCTTTAGGAATTCAGCAGAGGCAATTATCGGAATTCCCTCTCGGGCACGTAATCAATGCATCGCGCTAACTTAGTTCCCTGAACATTGCCTTGACCAGTAGCGAGAATGCAAACCGTCCAGGCACTGCCTATAGAACCGACCTCAGATGTCCGTTACAATGGAAAACACACTCCGAGGACCTCCCCCTTGATGCTCCTATCTCAAATATTCCAGTTTTGTTTGATGCCTCTTAATTGGGCTCTGCTCTGTTTTTTCTTAGGGCTCTACCTACTGGAAACCAGCCGAGTGGTTGCAGCAAAGCGATGGCTGATTGGGGGGCTTACCCTGATTCTCGTTCCTTCGATTGCCATTGTTCCCTACAGTCTAATGGGCCACCTCGAAAAATATTATCTTTCCTATCCCATCGATGACTATCCCCAGGCTGACGCCATTGTAGTGTTGGGGGGAACGGCGGCTCAAGTAGAAGGACCGCGATACGAAACCGAAGAGACCGGAAGCAGCAGACTCTTACCCGCCGCCCGACTTTTTAGACTAGGAAAAGCGAGACATCTAATCACTACAGGTGGGGGGAACTACACGGATAAGAGGGGAATAGCCCACACGCAGGCCGAAGACATGGAGCGAATCCTCATCGATATGGGAGTCCCTAAGCAATCTATCCTTATCCAAAACAAATCTCGCAATACGATTGAAGACGTCGCTTTCTCAACCAAAGTTTTACAATCCATTAATGCTCATCGGGTGCTGTTAGTAACCAGCGCCTGTCATATGCGACGAGCGATGGCGGCTACGAAAGGTTTGCCGTTTGAATTCATTGCCGTCCCGACAGGTTTCCAAATCACCGATAGCCCCTTGGGATTGAGAAGCTTTCTTCCTGAAGCTGGGGGGCTAACTGCTACCAGTGAAGCGATTAAGGAGTACGTGGGGTATTGGTTAAGTGATTTTCGTAGAGATCGGATGCTTAAAACAGAACGTGCTGCAGTAACGTCTGGCAGATTGTAAGAATAATCGCGCCGAAGATGGCCGATAGCCACGACGTAATTTCAAATCCCCGCAACAAAGCCGCGCAGATTTTTAAGACGATTCCGTTCACTACAAAAGTAAAAAGGCCCAGCGTGATGACGTTCAAAGGAAGTGTGATGAACATCAGGAATGGCCAGATAAGGACGTTAGCGATTCCAATGACGATCGCTGCGATGAGAGCTGACGAGAAATCTTTCACCCGAAAGCCAGGAACCACGTAGGCCGTAATCATTAGGGCCACCGCAGAAACTACCCAACGAACCAAATAGTACGCTAACGGCATGTGCTCTCCTGTAATGATAAGACTACCCGGAATTTCGGAAAGGGTTAAGGATTAATCCCTAAGGATTAACACTTAAGGATTCAATTCGCCCTAGGCGAATTGAAATGGTGCCCCCACGGGAATTCGAATCCCGGTCTCAGCCGTGAGAGGGCTGCGTCCTAGGCCTCTAGACGATGAGGGCATCTAAAAGCAGCATCCCGTGTACCATAAACACTTTGGCTTTCCAACTGATAGCCATCTTACCCCAAATCCACACGAACCTTAAAAACAAAATATCGCGCTGCGCTTGTGTTTCCCCAAAATCTCAGCTAATTCAGATCTTATCTTAATCAGACTGAATCTGATTTGAATGGGAAGAGGTTGAATGTGGGGCTAAGATGGGTGTTTGGGATGGCGATGGCACTCTGCCTGCCTAGTTTGGCGGGAGAAGGACTTTTTAGTCGGGTCTATACGACCGAAACCGTGCCGGCGAAGCATTGGGAGCTGGAGCAGTTAATTCGGAACCGGAGTCACCGCAGTGCCGGAGAGTACTCGGCTTTCGATTTTAAAACTGAGTTTGAGTACGGAATTAGCGACAACTTGCAGGGAGCGCTTTATCTCAATTCGGGATTTGTTCACGCCAAAGGGTCTCCCG
>JBBQIT010000173.1:0-8084 GCA_038325205.1 Bdellovibrionota bacterium | reverse complement strand
CTTAGTACTACGGAAGTCCAATGTTTGGACTCCATGATCTCTCTATAGATGTTTCGCATCTTCTTATTTCCGCCCGATACTATTTGTGAACTTGTACTCATAAACCCCACTCCTCCGAGGGTTCACAATTACAAGTCCTGTGCCACAAGCGGCAGCGTCGATTTCTTAGCTAAATGGCGAAAAACCGCAGTGAAGACTCGCTGTTTTCGCCCGTTTTGGTCACTTCCTGGGACGTAAATTGTCTCTAGTGAAGATTTCATCGACGCCGCTAAAGCTGTGATTTTTGGAACACTAATTGCTAACTCCGCATCTCGAGTTTGTTCTGATCGGAAAAATCTGAGCAGGGCGCATTGATTAACGAGGGGGAGATTCCAGATGATTCGTAAGATGTTGTTAGCGGTGGTCGTAAGTTTCTTAGTCTATATACCAGGGGCGTACACGGAGAACCTAACGCCTCCGGCGAAGGCAACACCAGCGCCAGTGGCTCCCCCTGCGGTGAGTCCCGTAGCAGCGGCTCCGGCGCCCGTCATTGCCAAGATGGATCCTTACCGTACTTTCGTTACCATCCAACGATACAATATGGATTCGAACGGAGAAGCTCTCAAGCCAATCTCTAACGTTCGTCTTGCTATTACTTTTCCTAACGGAACCAAGATTACGCTTCCTGAAGGCGGACAGTATTGGCCTATCGGTAACGGACAAGCCCAAGAGATTAACCGCACCTTTGAAATTCCGTGGGCTTATATTCAAGCCGATGGTTTCAAGTTCACCGTTCAGATGGAACGAAAAGGCAGCGAGATGCTTCCTTGTAACTTCGACATCGTTCAGCTTTCTCAATTTAACCGCGGCTATACTTGCCACACCGACTTAACGTGGCAGCAACAACAAAACATGACGCCCGAACAATTAGATAAAGAGGGAGTCCAGGTCCGAGTGTTCACGAGCAAAAACTCGGAACCCAAAGAGATCCCGACTGATGCTTTAGCATTGAAGTAATCACGTTCGAGACTTAAGCGAACATGCCGACGGGGACGGGAGGGTGACTTCAGTAACGCTGAAGGTACCTTTTCGGCCCCGTTCTTTTTAACGTCGAATTTCGCTTCGACCGAAGACTTTTTTGAGTACTTGTCCATCTGAGGCGCGGAGCACTAACTCAAGAGGCGTTCCATGAGTCTTATCTATGACCGAAACCAAATACGCTAACTCCCCAAAAGGAGCCTGTTGCGTGGTTCGATTGATAAGAATCACTTTGCGCGGGGTGGCTGGCACCGCAGGATCTTCCCCAAATTTGTCCGAAAGATTATTTAAAGCTTCTTCAAAAGGCATCATTTTCGCGTTCGCTAGATCGATCTTCTCAATCGCTTGATAATCGATCGTAGCACTCGCATTTCCACGAAGGTCTATTTGGACCAAAATCGCAGAGGCCAAAACCGGAATTCCATCTTGATAGACGTCATAGCGAACCGAGTGTCCTAACGGCGAGGTTTCCATTTCAGAACGTAACTCGTGAAAGCTTTGGATGTGCCATTCCTCTCGGTGGGATTTTAAGTATTCGTTCGCCTTCTCTAGAGCGACCTGCTCGGGATCGATAAACGATTCATCACGCACTCTGTCACGAGCGGCTGGCAACATAGAAGCCGAACCCAGCGAGCCTTTGGATGGCCTTTGAAATCCCTTAGCTTGGATAGCGGCGTGTTCTTGCCATTCGAAGTCTGTCTCTCCGGTCAGGTATAAAGCGACGAGAGCTAAAGTGACGGCGACTACACAAAGTTGAAAAAAACGTTTCATTACAACGTTCCGTCCTTATCCACTTCCGGAGCGTTGTCGCTCAGCACGCGCAGTCGATAATGAATCTGGCCAATTCCCGTGGGGACTGAAGAGTCGATCTGTCCAGAAACGGAGAACGAAAGTGGTAAAGAGCCATTGCCCACAATGGCCGATTTTCCAGCAGGAAGATCTCCGTAACCTTGCAGGTAAGTGATCACTTGGAAGCCGGCCGACTGAGACTCTAAAACGACGCGTACGTTATGGGCCGTTTCCGAATTGGGATTGGTCACCGTTAACGCAAAAGCTACGGTTCCGCCCGAGGAAAGAGCGGTTTGATTTCCCGAACTATCTTCACCCACCGCTTGCGCTTGAATCGTTAATCCTGTTTTTAATTTCGACGGGCTAATTTCAAAACCGCGGCTAGTGAAAGCGTTATCAATCGAATTTGCATGAAGTCCACAATGCAACTGTTCATCAGCCGAAACTAAAGCTTCGTGAAATTGCGCCATGCTGGCGTCTTTGGGAAGCAAACTAACGGCGCTCAGGAAAAGACGATCCGAGAACACCTGGCCGGCATTGGGATCTTCTTTCACAAACTGCTGTCGAATCTGCCACAAAGCTCGCGTACACCACTCGGCTACTTTATATCTTTCGGGATAGGTTCCGGTGTTGTCTTGGTTCATCACTTGGGAATACGTCATCTTATTACTAGCCGTATCCATTGCCGATCGCAGCGCGCTTCCATCTTTCGTGAAATTGCGATTGATCCATTTGCCGATATAACCTTTGTTGGCTAAAGACTCTGCGATGATATCCGCCATGCATTCGTGAATGGCAGCTCCATCGGTATAAAAAGCACCCTCTTCTCCGGCTCTATCGATGCCAATTTCATGGCTGACGCTTTCATTCGCAAAATGTCCGGTCTCGTGCCAGTACATGTCGCGATCTTGTCCCGGAGAAAAATCGGTTTTGCCGATCATTCGCATCACTCGAGGTTGCGAGGGATCTAAAGTATTGTTTTCAAAATAGGCATTCACATAGTTGGCGTCATGGCCTTGTTCCGTCGTTTGTGCCAATACGTAAACAGGACGAGTCTGGTTGTACGAAAAGCCTAAAGCTTGAACGTACTTCATAATGCTCGTCACAGCGTAGTACGCCATCGTTTCGGAGTAATGGACGTCAGTGACTGAAAAAGCGAATCCGTTACTTCCCGCGACAGCTAATAACGAAGCGGCGTCAGAAATAGAGCTGATACGAATCTTAAGAAAAGCGCTCTCTAAGCGATTGGGATTTAAAAGGTCAGGAAGATTAAACCCATAATCGAATTGGCTCAACCGAGTGTCGGTCGCGAGCACTGCTGGGTTTCCTGTAGCGTCCATTGGGTTGGGCACTACTAGTGCCGCCATCGGGCCAGAGGAAAAAAGTGTTTTTCGAAGTTGAGAGATCTGAGAAAGATTGAGCTTAGGGCCGCCACATTGGTCCAGGGTACGCGTGCAGCCCGAAGCCAAGGCGATGAGCCCTACGAAAATGAAGAAGCGAATAACACGCCGTATGTCTCGTTGAAAATCCATGGTGCTAAGCCATAGAATTGCAAGCCCAGTGCCCTTATCTAGGCACGACGAAATGTGGAAATTCGAGGCAAAGTCGCTCTCTGTTTAGGCATAGAATACGGCCGATTCTTGCGGATTCTAGGTTTCACCATTGGAGTTGAAGACTTAGACAGGGTGTAAAAACTTTGGACAGTATACGGGTGATCTGAGCGATATAAATTGGGAATCGCAGGCAACCCACTATTGTGAAAACCAAGCCAAAACCTAAAAGAAAAAAGCCAAAACCTAAAGCCCAAAACTAAACTTCGAAGTAAACTTTTGGATTTTGCGCTTTTTCTTTTGGCCTTTAGCTTTTGGCTTGGTTTTCACAATAGTGGGCTACCCGTAAAGTAACCTTAAGTTACAAATCTAGAAATGGACCGAACCGCCTAAGAGATTGAAAACAAACATCGCACTCATACCGCTAATCTTCACTACCCCAAAACTGGGCTGATAGGAGAGATGATCGAAGATGCGGAATCTTTTGCCGGCATCAAAGCGGAAAGAAAAGCCCGTGCTTCCTGGGATCGACGAGATACCCATCGCTGCGGTTCCGAAGAAAGCGTCTTCGATGTTTCCGTTGAGCGATACGTTGAAAGTAGGACCGACTAGGAAGCTGAACATCGTCGCACTTCCGACGCTGGAGATATAGGAAATCGAAGGAAACGCTCCAATCTGGAGCATAGGAAAACTAGGAAGGTCATAGTTATATCCGGCCGAGAAGTTGATAACCGTTAAGCCGCTTCCAAAAGCAAGATTTCCACCGCTGGTGCCAGACGACAATGGAAAACTCTGGGTTGCGCCGTTAATCATCACTTCGTGCTGATATCCGCCGTTATCAATGCGAAGGTGCATTTCGCCCGAGTCATTATGTACGACGATCTCTTTTTTCTTCTTCGCGGCAAAGCCGGGAAGACAAATAGTTACACAAAGTGCCAAAGCAAAGATGCTGGTGATTTTCATTGATTCTCCGTTTAGAAAAAAATAATTAAAACACCCTGCTAGATCGGTGACAAGGATTTTGGATTTGAAGAAGACGTGGATGTGTTGCGGCGAGTTATTTTTGGAGTACAAAAAAATACGGCCTTCTTGATGGGGTTAACCATTAAGAAGGCCGTACTCTTCGTGCGCGACCACTGTGAAGGTAGAAACTAGGGACTAGAACTTATATTTCTTCGGAGGTCCAATCGGAGCCTCGGGGTTTACGACGACTCCACTCGCTTGAACCGGGTCCACCGTCGTCTGCTGAAGTGCAGGCGCTAGAGCTGTTCCGCTAGTCGTAGGAACCGCAGCTCCGGAATTCGCAGGTAGATTATTTACCGGTAGGTTGTTAACCGGTAATCCACCGCCGCCACTATTGCCGACGTTCGTGGTCTGCGTCGAACCACCGATGTTGATGTTAATCGCAGGCGGTATGTTCGGCATATTCGCAGGAACCGAGTAGTCCGAATATCTCGTTTGAGGATATCCTTGGACTGAATTGTTCGGAGCTAAATAAGGATTCCATCCATTATTGTTCTGGTCTTGAGGAATGAAAGGATAGGGCTGCGAATTCATCTGCTGCATCGCAGATTCCGGAACCTGTCCCCCGTTAGCTACATACTGGCCTTGTTGCTGCGTTCCCATCTGAGGAGCTTGATAGTTCTGTTGTTGAGCGCCAGCGTATTCCATGTAGTTGCCCAAGACGTAAGGGGTTTGCGTTCCTTGAAGGTTTGGCAACGGATAGGCAGTGTTACACCAAATATTGAATTTGGGATGCATCGCGATCTGTCGATCGAGTTGGATGATTTCCCATTTCAAGATTTCGATTCGCTGCAAGCGTCGAGCGACGATGGATTGGATTTCCCAATCACCGCGAGTGTAAACAGGCGCTCGAAGATACTTGGCCCATTCCGCGTACTGATACTGCGCGATGAGATAGTTCGCGTTAGTCAAAGAAATCGCGAAATTGCGATAGGCCTGATAGAAACTTGCCGGATACGGTCCATTGAGCGGAGCCGTGAGCAACTGTCGCCACAGCACATCAGCGCTGTGCTCTAAGTCACCCGTTTGAATTTCAGTGTAGTCTTGGACTTGAAAGCTCATGGCTTGAGCGGTCCAAAGGGCCATCTGATTCGGAAGCGTTTTAAAGATTCCTGGTGGAATGGCGTACTGTCTCATCTGGTGAACTTCGTTGTTCAAGAGATGACTCAGTTCGGAGAGAGAGGACCAAGCATCCTTGGGACCCATCGGCTGCCCGTTTGGTGTCATATTCACCAACGGGAGACCGTATTCACTCATATAAACCACGTTGGCTTTGGAGACCGCCCCTGAGAGGCCTCCTACCAACGCGATGACCACGATTAATTGGCGCACGAATTTATTACCCATGTTTCTAACCCCCAAATAAATTAATGGAACGGATCTACCCCTGGTCACGAATCCGGTGCGGATAACGAGATGTCTGGTCTGTTGGCTCTACTTGTAATTTCTTTTTAAGACGCGCTATTGAAGTGAATGGAATATACGCTACTTGACTAGATGCGTCAAGTACTTGATATGTGACAAAAAAAGGCACCTCGGCGAAGTTAAGCTAACTTACCGAAGTGCCTTAAAATTTTACGTTGTGACGTTTTTGGCTATAGCGCGAAAGAGGCCGCGACTACCGGCTTAAACATGAAATCGCCACCGAAAATACCAATCTTTGGCTCGACTAAAAGCGATACCTTTTGGGAAAGGTCGAAAGCGACTCCCGGGCGGAGTAAAGCTTCGAACTGTACCGAGGTACGTCCTTGGGCGATGGTGGTATTTCGGAACATCACATCGCTACCGAAAGCGAACGCCGGACCCATCGAAAGACCAACGTAAGGATGAATCTTCGGAGCGCTGGCAATATCGATGCGATAAATGCCGGTCGCTAAGAGATGGATAACAGTGGCGCCTCCACCAGTAACCCCAGTAGTTCCAAAGATGTTGTTCGACACTCCGCCACCAGCTCCAAAATCGATACCCGTCTCAACGCCTACAAGAATAGGCAACGTGCGAGTGATAGGAGTGACCGCGTGAGCTGTGACACCGAATCCGGCGCCGCCAGGGATGATCAAAAGATCAGGACCAACCGAGAGGTCGATCGGGAAACTCCCTCGGCTGTGATACGTGTCTTCCGTCGTGTTGGAAGCCGTAGTCCGGCTGGTCTTCTTGCCTTTGCCCTTGTGAACCGGAGCCAATTTGGCGGGTCCGCTGGTCTCGGTAACCGTTTTCGTGGTGGTCTTAGTCTTCACCGTGTCGGCCACGCTGATGCGGGCCAAGAGAGCGATAAACAATACCGCGGATAATGTAATCCATTGGTTTCTGGAACGATTCATCTTCAGCACTCCTCTTTCAGATTTAAAAAACACATCCTCCGACCAGGTCATCCACAGGCACGAGGGAATGAGATAACGCGGGGTATTTACTCCCAGGGTACCCCTAAGTCAATCCCCGCCGCCTCGTGACCGAGCTCATCTTTAAATAGACCAATGGAACCGCCACATTCCCTGGCTACGCCCCTCGCCATTAAGGAGGTTTTAAGCTAGGGTTAAGGACTTTGGAGGTTACGCGTTGGAACCAAAGGCAGTCCGGGGCATGCACGACCTTTACGGTCCAGAGATGGATCGTTGGAGAGCGGTCGAGGAGCATATCAAGAAGGTCTTTTCCGATTTCGGATATGCCGAGATCCGAACGCCGGTTCTGGAGAACCTTGAGGTCTTCAGCAATACCGTGGGCGATGACACGGATATTGTCGAAAAGCAGATGTACCTGATTCAAAGTAACGAGGGCTCAGAGAAGCTAGTCCTCCGTCCCGAAGGGACTGCCGCTTTCATGCGGGCGGTAATTGAACACCAACTTCACCGAACGAATAAGCCCCAGCGCTATTACTACTACCTTTCGATGTTTCGGCACGAGCGTCCCCAGAAGGGAAGGCTCCGCCAGTTTCACCAGTTCGGTGCGGAGCTTATTAATGATCCGACTCCTGAAGCCGACGCTGAGATCATAGCGCTGCTTCACCATATCTATAAAAGCTTTGGCGTCACCGAGTACGAAGTGAAGATCAACTCCGTGGGCGATAACACTTGCCGGCCTATTTATAAGGATAAATTAAAAGCGTTTTTGCAACCTCAACTGCCTTCATTGTGTGAGCTTTGCCAGAAACGCTACGAGCGCTCTCCCATGCGCGTCCTCGATTGCAAACGCGAAAGCTGCCAAGCGATAGTTTCCAAAGCTCCCAAGATTACCGACTCGCTTTGCGAGTCTTGTTTACTTCACCACACTACTTTGAAAAAGCGGCTTACGAGCTTAGGCATTCCTTTTGAAGAAGACTCGAGCATCGTGCGCGGTTTGGATTACTACGCGCGAACCGCTTTCGAATTCACTTCGAACCTTTTGGGAGCCCAAAGCGCTTTAGTGGGCGGCGGCCGTTATGATGGTCTCTCGACCCGTTTTGGTGAAGCCGCTTTCCCCGCCGTTGGATTTGGATTGGGAATGGAAAGGCTGATGTTGGTACTAGAACAGAAGCAAACGCTGAAAGATGTCGGTCGAGTGCCTTCATTCTATTTCGCGGCACTTGGCGAAGCGGCTTTCGAATTTCTCTACCCTTTGAGCTTTACATTAAAAAGCAAAGGAGTCCAGGTAGAGATGGGATACGAAGCCAAAGGGCTAAAGAACTTATTGAAACAAGCGGACCGATCCGGAGCCCGACAAACTTTGATT
>JBBQIT010000172.1:0-8110 GCA_038325205.1 Bdellovibrionota bacterium | reverse complement strand
ATAGCCGATGACGCTACCTACCAGCCCGATAGTGAGCATCAAATAGGCAAACCAGCCAAAATAGCAGCGAGGCCCCTCGCGGTTATCCAAAGCTGTGCCAAAAGCAGCCAGGGGAGCCAATGTCGGACGACTTTCTTCCATCGGCGCATGATACGACGAGGCACCCATTTTTTGCGAGGACACATTCAAAAAAATTTCCATGTGACGGACTTTGGGTTAGCCTCACCGGTCTCAAGGAGTTCAGGCGTTGAAACAGAACAAATCCATAGCCCTAGTGACCGGAGCCTCCTCGGGCATTGGCCAAGCTACCGCCCTTCGATTGGCCCAAGACGGCTTCCATGTGCTCGTGCATTTTCACCAAAACGAAGCGGGGGGAGCCGAGACGGCAAAACGCATTGAAGCCGGCGGTGGGAGCTCGGCCCTAATTCGATTCGACGTCCGTGAATCGGCCGCAGCTGAACAAGCGCTTGATGATTATTTTAAGCAAGTGGATCCGGAGAGTCGTTTTGAAGTTTTAGTCAACAATGCTGGAATACACTCCGATGGGCTAGCGGGAATGATGTCCGATAAAGTTTTTGAATCGGTGATCGAATCCAATATCAATGGACCTTTTTACCTTATGCGCTGGTCGGTCCGCCGGATGATTCGTCAGCGGTCTGGTTCGATCGTTAACGTTTCGTCGCTCGCAGGGCAAACGGGAAACCCTGGGCAGATCAATTATGCTGCTAGCAAAGCAGCCCTAATTGCCATGACTAAGACTTTGGCGATGGAAGTGGGACCCCGAGGTATTCGAGTCAATGCGGTAGCTCCGGGTTTTATAGATACTGCGATGGTGACTAAAATACCCAAAGAACAAGTAGTGGAACGCATTCCCCTTCGCCGATTTGGAACTTCAGAAGAAGTCGCTAACGTGATTTCATTTCTCTGTTCATCACAGAGTTCCTATATCACTGGACACACGCTCAGCGTGAACGGAGGGCTATTTCCTTCGTGAAACATTGGGATGTGATCATCATTGGCTCTGGAATCTCCTCACTCACCAGTGCTGCTCTGCTCTCCCAGCGAGGAAAGTCAGTTCTAGTTTTAGAAAAGCACACTAAGCCCGGTGGCTACCTTCATTGCTTTAAGCGTTTTGGAAAGCTTTTTGATACGGGAGCCCACTACGTAGGATCGATGGCTCCAGGAGAATCGTTTCATACCCTGCTTAACTACATAGGCGTTTATGACCCCGAGCTTTTCATTCCCTTGAGCGAAGAAGGATTCGATGAATTTCATTTCCCCTCGTTCCAAGCGAAGTTCTCTTTTGGTTATGAGCAAACGATTGCCGGCCTTTGCGAAAAATTCCCGGACGATCGGGAAGGAATAAAAAACTATTTCCAATTAGTGAAAGACACGGCTCAACTCTTTCCGACCTATCACTACAACGACCAATACGATGAATCGAAGTTAAAGATCGCTCTCGAGACTCCTCTAATGTCCGTCGTCCAGCGAGAAGTTAAAAATCCGAAGCTTCAATGCGTGCTCTTGGCTTATTGCTCTTTACATGGGGTAAAGCCTGAAGACACCGCTTTTGGGCTTCACGCGGTAACGACTGATTCCTTTTTGCGGGGAGCTTACGGGTTTCGACATGGAGGCGACGCTTTAGCCAATCGTTATGTTCGCGCGATTGAATCTCACGGTGGCAAAGTGCTGCTCAAAACAGAAGTCACCGAGCTTAAGGTGAGCCAATCAGTGATAAAAGAGGTCGCTACCAAACACCACACCTACACAGCGGACTGGATAATTTCAGGGATTCATCCGAAAGCGACGCTTCGCTTAATCAAAGATCCCAGCGAACACTTTCGTCCGGCTTTCCTGAAACGAATTGATTCTCTCGTCGAATCCCCAGGTGTGATGGGAATCTACGCCGTTTGTCGAAAGCCGCCCGATTTTAGCCCCGATCGAAATTATTTTTTCTTCGATGATGAGTGCCCTCAGACGTTTTTCTGCGAACGCCCTCAACAAGAGAAGCCAACCATGGTCTTTGTTGCCCGTCCGGAGAGAATCGAAGCGGCAGCTTCCACCGCTCTTCTTTTTCATGGTCTCGGCCCTATAAGTTGGTTTGAGCCATGGCGGCATACTCAGTATGGAAAACGCGGCGCGGACTACATGGCCTTCAAAGATGAGCAGGCAAAAAGTATCTTAAAGCAGGTCGAGCATTTTCATCCCGGGCTGCAAGCCGAGATTCAAGAGTATAGCGTCTCTTCGCCCATCACAAATATGCACTTTAATGGCTCTGAAGAAGGCTCCGCTTATGGTATTTATCATTCCATCAAGCAAACAGGAGTACGTGCCCTAGGTCCTAGAACTCATCTGGACAATTTGCTGCTCACCGGGCAAAACACTCTATTTCCTGGATTGTTGGGTGCTGCTACTTCAGGGCTTCGCACGGCCGGCTCTTTGTTAGGAATTAAGGAGCTTTTGCGCGAGCTCCGACAACGACAAGTAGGTTTATGAATATTGTTTTAACTGGAATGGGTGTCATGAGTTCCCTAGGGAACAACGTGGACACTTTCTTTCGAGGACTTTTAGACGGAAAGAGTGGAGTCGTCGCCGTTCCCGATTGGAAAAAGTATAATGGCCTCTTTTGTCATCTCGCAGCACCCGTTCCTGACTATGACATCTCTTCGCTTCCGCGCACGGCGCGAAGAAGCATGTCTCGAATGTCGGAAATGGCATACCTGGCGACGTGCCAAGCACTGACCCAGGCCAAATTGCCGACCACCCATGAACTAAGTTCCCCGCGAGTACTTCTTTGTATGGGCTCGACCTCGGGTAGCCCTCTGGCGTTGGAAACCTATTTTAATAAGATTAAGGAAATGGGCGGCCCTATAGGACAGCTTTCCACTTCATTTTTTAAGATCATGAACCATTCGGTCGCTTCCAACGTGGCGTTAGGGCTGAACCTCACGGCTCCGCAGATCTCTCCTTCGGCGGCTTGCGCCACTTCGACCCAAGCCATCATTTTAGGATGGGAACTTATTCACGCAGGCCTTTACGATGTGGTTATCGCCGGCGGGGCGGATGAACTTCATTTCACGACCGCAGCGACCTTTGACACGGTCCAAGCGGGCTCTCGAAATTATAACGATCGTCCCGAAATGGCCCCACGTCCTTTCGACGCTGAGCGCGATGGGCTTGTAGTTTCCGAAGGGGCTGGAGTCGTTATTTTAGAGTCCGAAGATCACGCTAAGAAACGGGGCGCCGCTCCTTTGGCCAAACTCTTAGGCGGGGCTTACTTAGGGGATGGGATTCACATGAGCCAACCTCAAACCAGTTCCATGGTTACCGTGATGGGAATGGCTTTGGAGCGCTCTGGGGTAAACCCAATCGATATTGGTTACGTAAATGCTCACGCTACCGGCACCGTTTTGGGTGACTCCCAAGAAGCTGAAGCCACGGCGCAGGTCTTGGGAGATAAAATCCCGGTAAGCAGCCTTAAAGGCCATCTTGGCCATTCCTTGGCCGCTTGCGGCGCCATGGACATCATCGCTTCTGTGGAAATGATGCGATCCGGTTGGATCATTCCCACGCGCAATCTGGTCACTATCGATCCCAGCTGTCGTCGCATTCAACACCTTCAAGAAAAGAAGGAGGTTGCAGTCCGAACGGTGATGAGTAACAATTTCGCGTTTGGGGGAATGAGCACCAGTGTGCTCATCTCGTCTATCTAAGTTTTGGCTAAGTTTTGGCGAAGGATTGAAATGAATTCTCAGGACGTCACACAACGGGTAAAGGAAATCCTCAATAAGGACTTCGAACTACCCCTCGATTTGCTAACTCCCGAAGCCACCCTCTTTGATGATCTAAAGCTGGATAGCTTGGACGCTATCGATCTCGTGGTGCGCTTAGAAGAGAGCCTCGATGTAAAAGTGCCGTCAGAACGCTTTCAGAATGTTCGAACTTTAGGTGATGTTTTTGTTCTGGTGAGTGAAACGGTGGCAGAATCAAAGCCGAATGCGTAGTTCAGCCAATTTCTTTTTGTAGACATCGTCAGACGCCCAGCCGGCCATCCAATCACCGCACTCGTGAAGCTTCAGCTCGATTCTCACTTTCGAATTGGGCTGAATGATCTCGAGAAACTTCGCCGATACGACGGCACTCAAATTTAAGTTTTTGTCGGCTAACGCACGACGGAGGCATTCCACCGTAGCATCTAAAATGGCCACGGCAGGAAGCACGGGATTTCCCGGAAAGTGGCCTTCAAAGTAAGGCAGATCCGAAGGGACGGTCCACGAAGCGGTAAAGCCCCCGGGGGCCGCTTCGACGGTAAGGGAAAACGCGTGGCTAGGCGAGATCATGGAAGCACATTAGAGCAATGAGCCCGATTAGGTCAAAAAATAGCATTTCACTCGCTGGTTATAGCTGTTCGACGGCCGCGGGCCGGGGAACTGAGGCTTTCTGGCAAGGATTGCAACAAGGCCAAGATCACGGAAAGCTAGCTGTTACTTCTGATTGGAAAGTGACGCCGAAAGCTGAAGTCACGACCTGCGCTTTCCCGCTAAATCGCTCCGTTTCGATGAAAGAGCGATTGGTAAGCGAGCTACTTCACTGTTTTTCAGAAATAAACTTTCAACCCCAAGGAAATTATGGGGTCATCTTCGCTTCCAGCAAAGGTTGCCTCGAAGATGTGGTGTGGTCAGGGACACCCGAGGAATTGAAGTCCGATCCCCTAACGCCTTGCCTGACTGAATTTTTAGATCGCGCGGGGCTAAAACCAAAACGCTCGCTCGTGGTGAGTAACTCTTGTGCGTCGTCACACTCAGCGCTCTTTTTGGCGGGCCACTGGTTGGACAAACAGATAGTCGATGATGTTCTTGTGATAGCTGCCGATGGCGTCGGCGCTTTCGTGGTCAACGGATTTCAGTGTTTGGGAGCCCTAAGCACGACGCGCTGTCGCCCTTTCGCCGCGAATCGCGACGGATTGCGATTGGGAGAAGCGGTAGGCGCGCTTTGGCTTTCTCGGCAAGAGCGCTCACTTCGCCTCCTCGGCATCGGCTTAGATATTGAAGGCCACGCAGTCACTCGTTCTTCTACTTCAGGAGGAAGTTTGAAAAAGGCTTTAGCGGCGAGCGGGGCTTCAGACGTTGGTCCGGATATTGTGATCGCCCACGGAACCGGAACTCTCGCCAATGATGTCGTTGAAGATAACGCTTTTGCCTCTCTCTTTGCGGCGCCAAGTCCATGGGTGACCTGCACGAAGTGGAGCATCGGCCATACGTTGGGCGCGAGCGGGCTAATGGATATTATCGCAGCGGCAGAAATATTAAGAACCGGCAAAACCTTCAGGATCGCTAGCACGGAAGTCGCCGATCCTTCGTTTCGGTCCCGCTATTTGACTATGACGGCTTCGGAAGAAATCACGAAGGTACCGCAAGAGATTCTGGTCTCTTCCTTAGGCTTCGGTGGCGTTCATGCCGCCGCCCGTTTCGGGGTAGCCCGATGATAGAGGTACGAACGAGTACTTACGCCTACACCTTTCCCGCTCAAGGCGAGCCTGTTTGGAAAGAGAAGGTGGATCGCTGGTATCAATTGGATGCTGCGGCTTTCGGTCTTGCGGATGCGGCCCATTATTGGAAGCAATCTGGCAGCCCGAGCCGGCCCGATTTCGTATTGCTCGCAAGTCACGGTGCTTCCAACGACAGCGACGCAAAGTTTGCCCGCGAAGGGGCGTCGAGCCCTTCAAAATTCGTACATACGCTTCCCAATATCAGAGCAACGGCCTTTTGCCAGGTCTCGGCGTGGAGCGGCCCGTTGTTGTGTCTTCAAAAAGATCCCGGGACGATAGTCGCAGCGCTCACCGAAGCTTCCGAATTCGTCTCGCCGCAATATCCCACAGTCTGGATCTTAGGGGTCAACTCCCTGGGATCGGGGAAGTGGGAAGCGTACCGCTTTGAATTGAAGCTAAACGAGGCTCAAAAGACACCTCGAACGTTGACTTTGGAGCCTGGAGAGGCGACGACGGATGAAGCTTTATGGCAACGGATCTCCGAAAGCATTGGCAACCGCGAAGGAACCTTTCAACTAGATAATCCATCACTCTCACTTTAAGCCCACATGAACAAAAGTTTTGAAATTACCGATGCCCCTATTCCTCTAAAAGAGATTGTGAACTTCGTCTTCGGACGAACTGAATTACAGGGGCTTGAGATAAGCCGCAACTGCGACACCCGGGTACGACAATCCTATGCCCAGCTCCAACAATGGGCCGAAGGTAGTGAGCCCATCTACGGAGTGACTACGGGATTTGGGGATGACTGCGGGCGCCGGATTCCGATCGGACAGAGCGAGCTATTGCAAAAGAATTTGGTGAGCTATTTGCTGTGCGGAACGGGTCCCTCGCTACCTGCCACTGCCATCAAAGCCACAGCCCTCATTCGCCTTATCTCTCTCTCCAGAGGATTCTCTGGGGTTAGCCCAGAACTGATTCAATCTCTGAAGCGTCTTATTGAAAAAGATTGGCTTCCGGATATTCCTCGCGAAGGGTCGTTAGGAGCGAGTGGTGATCTCATTCCCCTGGCCTATCTTGCTTACGCGGTTCAGGGCGAAGGCGAGGTCAATACTCCCGAAGGAAAGAGGGAGCTATCTACACTCCTCTCTAGAGAAGGCCTTTCGGGCCATGTGCTCAAACCAAAAGAAGGGCTAGCGCTCGTCAATGGAACTTCGGCGATGGCGGGGCTATTTTTGACCAACTGGAACCAGGCCAAGTTTTCGACCGATATTGCTGTCATCGGATCGGCCTGGACCTGTCTCGCGTTACAGGGACATACCGAACCTTTCAGTGCCCTGGTTAATGAAAAGACCAAGAATTTTGTGGGCCAGGGTTTAGCCGCCAAACAGATCCGAACCCTTTTAGAAGAAGAGTCCTATCGCTCCCCCAAACGAGGCGCGTCGGAAAAGATTCAAGACCGTTATTCGTTGCGTTGCTCTCCGCAAATATTAGGTCCCGTGCTTGATACCCTCTCCTTATTAGAACAATGGTTGGAGGTAGAGGTAAATAGCGTCTCCGATAATCCTCTCATCTCGCCCGAGGGCGAAACCGCGATGGGCGGAAATTTCTACGGTGGTTATCTCAGTCATGGAATGGATTACCTAAAGATCTGTATTGGGCATCTTTCCGATCTAGCGGATAGGCAGCTCGCTTTAGTCATCGACACTCATACCAATCGTGGCCTTCCTCCCAACCTAGCTCCGTGGAATGTGTTGAAAGAAGAAGAGCGCGTCCTTCATCACGGGTTGAAGGGATTGCACCAGGCCGTATCGGCCATTACTTCAGAAATTATTTCAAAAACGATGCCGAGTGGTGTCTTTTCTCGTTCTACGGAATCGCATAATCAAGACAAAGTAAGTTTGGGAATGAGTGCAGCGGTTGCCGTATCGGATCTGCTAGACGTTTTTGCTCGAGTCCAGTCGATGCAGCTCATTTGTTTAGCTCAGGCCATTGATCTTAGAGGAATCGATCTTAAAGGCGAGATCTCTCGAAACCTTTATAATGTGATTCGCTCGGTGGTTCCTTACGTCGAAAAAGATCAGCCACTAGACAAACGCATTCACGCTTTGACCGAAACCCTTGCGACTTTAAGCCACGAAAAAGGAAGTTGGTTCACCGATGAAAACACATGATGTCCTCATTTTAGGCGGCGGTCCTGGCGGAAGCGTTTTGGCGAGTTATTTAGCGAAGGCTGGAGTGGATGTTGCTATCATCGAAAAAGAAGCCTTTCCTCGGTTTCATATCGGAGAGTCTTTACTTCCCTTCTCCATGGACATTTTTCGAGAGATTGGTTTTTACGAGGAATTGAATAGCGGAAAATACATCACCAAGTACGGTGCCCAGTTTCTGAATAGCGAGGATGATGGTGAAATCTATTTCGATTTCGCGACGGGTCTTGATGACACTCACCCTACCGCTTTCGAAGTTCCTCGCGCGGAATTCGACAACGATCTCTTGCAGCACTCAGTTCGCTTGGGTGCCACTCTCTATAGCCCCGAAAAAGTAGCGGGAGTAGACGCTGCTCAAGGCGGGGTCACGGTAACTACTGACAAAGATACTTACCGAGCTCGTTACGTCGCC
>JBBQIT010000171.1:0-8123 GCA_038325205.1 Bdellovibrionota bacterium | reverse complement strand
CCCTGGGAACCGTCACCGCCATCGGCGAACAGGCTAATCTTATCGATCGCCATGGAAGAATTCCGCGCTTGAAACAGATTCTTGCCATAGACGCCATAAGCGCTTGTGTCGGAGGCTTCCTGGGAGCGAGCTCCGTCACCGCCTACGTGGAGTCCGCCGCGGGAGTAGCGGAAGGCGCACGAACGGGGCTTCACTCGGTCTTTGTGGGACTTTTTTTTCTCGTGTGCATTTTTCTTTCTCCTTTGGTCGCCTTGATTCCTGTTTTCGCGGCAAGCCCCGCGCTGATCCTTGTAGGGTTTTTAATGCTCCGATCGGTGCTTGAGATTGATTTCGATTCTGTAGAGACTGGCATTCCTGCGTTTTTGATTTTGATAGGCATTCCTCTCACCTTCTCCATCGCTCACGGCATTGGGCTGGGATTCATTACCTACACGGCTCTTAAGATCTTCTCGGGAAAGATAAAAGACGTAAGCCCTCTGATGTATGGAATTGCCGCCGTCTTTCTTTGGTTATTTATCGGCGGCTAAAAAGGTCGTATTTCAAGCTTGAAAGGTGCCGGTCACTGACCGCTACCAATCAAGCTTGAAATACGACGGGCACGAATTAGGTTACGGGAAGAACCCGCGCCAGAGCATCGCTTTGGCTAAATGCTCGATGGCGACGGCATAGGCCGCAATCCGAGTATCTACATTAAGACGTGTGTGAGCGTCATAGACTCGATTGAAAGCGCTTGAAATGATTTCCCAGAGCTTGTTGTTAACGTCTTTCTCGCTCCAGAAAAAGTTCTGCATTCCCTGTACCCACTCGAAGTAGGAAACGATAACGCCTCCTGAGTTCGCGAGAATATCGGGAATAGTGAAAACTCCGTTCGCCATGAGAATCTTACTGGCGGCGGCGGTCGTAGGACCGTTCGCACCTTCAGCCAGAATTTTACATTTAATGCGGCCGGCATTTTTCTCAGTGATTTGTCCGCTGAGTGCTGCCGGGATTAAAATATCGACTTTAAGCTCGAGCAGCTCTTCGTTGGTTACGGATTCCGCGTTGGGGAAGCCTTTGACGACTCTGTGCTCTGTGATCCAGCGAGTGAGTTCAGCGAGGTCCAATCCTTTGGGGTTATAAACACCACCCGAGACATCGCTAACCGCTACGACTTTACAGCCCATGCTGGCAATAATCTTTGCCGAGTGGTAACCGACGTTTCCGAATCCTTGAACGGCTACCGTTGTCGTGTCACCCAATACAAGACCTAGTCTCTTGGCGGCTTCGATAATCGTATAGACAACGCCACGTCCAGTGGCATCGAGACGCCCTAGGGAGCCTCCCACTTCAATAGGCTTACCAGTAACTACGCCGGGAACGGGATAACCCAGCTGCGCGCTGTAGGTATCCATAATCCACGCCATGGTCTGCTGATCCGTGCCAATATCCGGCGCGGGAATGTCCTTTTCAGGACCAATAAAAGTGAAAATTTCTGAAGTGTATCTACGCGTGAGGCTCTGCTTTTCTCGACGGGAAAGCTTCGTCGGATCGCAGCGAATGCCCCCCTTGGCGCCGCCTAAGGGCAAACGCACGAGCGAATTCTTCATCGTCATCATCATGGCCAACGCCGAGGTCTCAGCAAGGTTCACCTCGGGGTGAAAGCGGATGCCTCCCTTTGCCGGACCTAATGTCGTGTTGTGATGGACTCGAAAACCATCGAAATTCTTGATGGAGCCGTCGTCGAGACGGATGGGGATGGAGACATAAAGACAACGTCGGGGCTTTTGGAGCCGTTCGTAGACGTTGGGGTCGAGGTTAATGGCATTACCGGCCTCTTCCGTGAGAGCGAGAACGTTTCGGTACAGTGGGTGGTTTTCCCAACCGACTATATAATCTTCGCTCTCGTGTTCGGAATCATTGGCCATGTTCTAATTCTCCACTCTACCCATTACCCCTGTCCGCAATGACGCGTGCCAGCTATGTAAATGCTAAAGCCGTGGCAATACGGGGTTAAAAATATCGCTCCAAATAGAGCATCGGTAAAGTTAAAAAAAACGGGGATATAGATGGGAGAACGGCCTGAGGTCGAAAAGGTAACGAATACCTTTTCGACCTGGCAATTAGGCGGCGGAGACCTTTTTGAACTCTTTGTAGATTTTACGCAAGAGGACGGCGACGTTGGCGTGGGCGGCCATTAAATTTGCCGTGGCTTGTAACACGCGCATTACGTCTTGAGTGGGAAGCTCTGTGGCCACCGGGCGGCGAATCACTAAGGCTCCCACAATGTCCGCGTGATAGCGGACGGGGAAAATGATCATCGAGCCAATCGCGATGCTTTTTACTTTGCTCTTAATCCTATCGGTAAGAGAGTTTTGAGAAACGTCTTCTACGAAAATTAGATTCCCCGTGTGCATTACGTGCACGATCTCTGGGTAGTTATCCAACGAGATAGGGAAATTGCTAAACTTCGGATCGTCGCTCGTCGCAAGAACCACTCCATTATTGGCGGATTCATCGACGATAATAAGCGACGTTCGATTCGACTCCATTTGAAGAGCGATATCCTGCAAGATCTTCAAAAAGGTGTCGTGAATATGCTCCCGGTCCGTACGGCTTAGAATCTCGGTCGCCTCGAGCAGCATCTGTACGTACTTGTGGCTCTCCACTCCAGGGATCGATTGCTCGAACTGGTTGGCCTTAATCACCTGCACGGGCCGTAAATGATAGAGCACTCGATTGTAGAAATTCAGCGACTCGAAAGGCTCCGCGATAAAATCGTCGGCTCCGGCGCGAATCGTGTTCTGAATGTTCAGCTTATGAACTTGCCGAGTAACGACTACGATCTTTAGCTGGGGATTCTTTGAGGACTTTCGAATGTTTTCGATTAGCTCGAAAGGGCCGATGCCACCTAAAAGAAGGTTGATGGCGCAAATATCGTATTTTACTTCAGAGATTTTCTGTAAGAGCTGGGTAACATCGGTTACACAATCGCTATCGACGTCGGCTTTCGTAAGTTCCGAGATAACGCTTTTGTATTTTACCAGCGCCAAATCGGCGAACAGCACTCTTCCTTGATTAGATTTCTCGCTCATACCCCTACCCCCAGGAGTTAAAAACTGATTAGGCGTCTTTCTCGTGAATCTCTTTACCATCGTAAGAGAGAATCTTGGCCTGCGTATTCCACTTAGTGTAGATGTGGACGGGCCGTTTCCAAAGTGTATGGATATTCTTCAGCGTTTCGACTGCTTTGTCGTATTCCAAATCAACCCCTTCGTGTTGCTGAGACAGGAGCATCTCTCCACGATTTTCGTAGTTCGCGTCTTCAACGCGAATCACGGGATTTCCGAAGTTAGTTAACGCTAAAAGCATCTGCTCTTTTACCTTCCGCCAATCTCTATCGACGATTTCATACATCCCGTTGCGCCGATTGTAAGCGTAAGTGAAGAGTTTCTGTTCAATGCAAAACTCTTCGTTCATGAAGCTATCAATGAAAGTGACATCGTTATGAAGGCGACGCACTTCAAATATCTTTTGGCGGCCGAGCCCTAACTTCTTGTCCCACTTCTTTTTGTCTTCATTGTCATCACACTCATCGTACTCTTTGCCGAACTTTCCTTTGTTCCATCGTTCTTCAATATTACGATAGAGTTCGATTCCCAGCTTGTAGGGATTAATTTGCCCAGGCCGACTTCCCAAAGTTCCACTGTGATGATCGGCGTAATCAATAATCTCGGAATCTCTAAGTACGTGGTTCGTCATGATGTGCGAATGCCAGTAGCTGGCCCAGCCTTCGTTCATGATCTTGGTCTGTCCTTGCGGAGCAAAATAGTATGCTTCGTCGCGCACGATGGACAATACTTCACGCTGCCAATTTTCCATAGGCGCGTAGCTGATCAAAAACTGCAAAATATCTCGCTCAGGGCGCGGAGGAAACCTGGCATCTTGCTGTGCCTCTTTAACAAGTTTCTCTTCTTGTTCTTTAAGAAAGGCTTTCGGATTTACATAGCTATCCATGTAATCCTTGCTATCAAACTTTCGAACTTTAGAGCCAGAGCCCGGCTCTTTTTCACGTTCTCGGTCGCCTTCCAATCCCGTCATCTCCTGTCCCTTCTGGACAAAGGGAGCATAGAAGTCGATGAGGTTGTCCAAAGAACAGCACACGTCGATAAAATTCTCGACGACATCTACGCCGTACCTATCTTGGTACTCTCTAATACGAGTGGCGTGATTAGCCATTCCATCGAGCATCTTGCGATTGGTCTTCGAGAACCACATGTTATTCTTGAAAAAATCGCAATGGCCGAAAACGTGGGCCATGACGAGTTTTTGATCGACGATCATGTTGCCCATCTGCAAGTAGGCGTAGCAAGGATCGTTATTGATCACTAACTCATAAATCTTTTGCAGTCCGTAGGTGTAACTTTTGTTGAGATAGTCGTACTCCATCCCGAAACGCCAGTGAGGATAGCGAGTGGGAAAACCGCCAAGGGCCGCGATTTCGTTGATTTCGTTGTAGTCCACCAGTTCAAAGATCGTCTCAAAGGTATCTAAACCATAGCTTCGCGCGATCTCTCGAATCTCGTTGTGAGCTTTTTGCAATTCGGGCGGCAGGACTCTTCTCATTTACCTTTCCCCAGGAACTCTTTTAACGAGCGGTAGATGGCTTCTTTGCTTTCAATCTTAGAAGTCACTAGTCGCTCATCTTCTTTGAAATTTTCCATCAAATCTTTAATAAACTGTCCGCTGCCGTACCGGCTTTCGACTTGGCCGTAACAAAAAAGATTACATTTCGGCATGAGCTCGGCTCTAAGCAAGTCGACACAGAGCTTCGTGTCTTCCCCCGACCAGTTATCCCCGTCGGAAAAATGGAGTGCGTAGATGTTCCACTCGGAATCCGGATATTCTTTATCGATAATCTCGTTACAAAGCTTGTAGGCGGAGCTAATGAGCGTGCCGCCGCTCTCGCGCGTGTGATAAAAAGTGTCTTGGTCGACTTCACGGGCCGTCGCATCGTGAATGATGTAGCGGATGTCGATGTCGTTGTATTGAGCGCGGAGCCAAGTGTCTATCCAAAAAGATTCTGTGCGAACGATCTCTTTTTGCTCGTCGCCCATGCTGCCAGAGACGTCCATCATATAGATGATGACCGCGTTATTTTCTGGCTTGGTGACGCTTTTCCAAGTGCGATAGCGGTAATCTTTTTTGATGGGAATAATGACGGGATTCTCGGGATTGTAGTTCCCGATCATGATCTGACGTTTCAGCGCTTCCTTATAGGTGCGCTTCACGTGGCGTAAACTATCCGGACCCACGTTGTGGATACCGCTGTATTTGTACTTTTGTGAGTAAACCGTGCCCGAGCCCTTGGGCTGAACGCGGGGAAGCTCTAACTCTTGGCCAAGCATGTCGGCCAACTCTTGGAGGGACACTTCAACTTCGATGCTGTGGTCGCCCGAAGCATTTCCTGCTTGGCCGGCCTCTTCGCCATCTCCGCCCGGTCCGAGGGGAGTTCCCGGAGCGCCTTCGCCCTGTCCTACTCCGCCCATTTGGCGTTTTCCGAATTTAAAACGAGGAAGATCAATTTGGGGGATGGGAATGCTGACGTAGTCCTTCCCTTGACGGCCAATCAGTTCGCCTTGGGTAATGTACTTCTTCAGATTCTGCTTAATCTTACCCTTAACGATCTGCTTAAATCGCATGTGGTCGCGTTTAATGCCAGCGATCATGGATGGGACCCCTTTTTGCGGAAGACGGCAGTTTCTATCGAAAGGTTGCTCGCTACGCTCACAATGGCGAGGGGCGGGCATCACCCGTCCCTCGCCATGCGAGCTATAAAAGCTATTTCCGCTTAACGTCACCGCGCGCGAAGATCGAAGCTACGAACGTTAAGATATCCGTCGAGCAGATTTCGCAGTAGCCGTAGTTCTTAATGAGGCGGCCTTTGACGATATCGATCTTTTCCTGGGTGCTTTGATCCACCACATTGGAAACTAAGCTGGTGAGCTTGATCGAGTCTTTCTGATCTTCGAATAGCTTTAGTTCGAGAGCTTTATGCAATCTCTCGTTGGTCTTGTAATCAAATTGGCGACCTTCTAGAGCCAACGCGCCGATGTAGTTCATCACTTCGCGTCTAAAATCGTCTTTCCGGCTGTCCGGAATGTCGATCTTCTCTTCGATGGAACGCATCAATCTTTCATCCGGCTCTTCATCTTGACCGGTGTATTTATTCTTAACCTTTTCACGCTGCGTGTACGCTTTTACGTTGTCGATGTAGTTAGCGCAGAGACGGGCCATCGCTTCTTCATCAGCGGAGATAGCACGTTGCACTTCACTCTTTACGATATCTTCGTACTCTTGCTTCACGACTTGAAGCAGTTCGCGGTAATGCTTCTTCCGCTCTTCCGAAGAGATTAACGAGTGATGCTTCAATCCACCTTCGAGCTCGTTAAGAACCATGAAGGGGTTTAAGCAACTGACATTGCCGTCGCGCGTATTCACGAGAGCGTTGGAAATCTTATCTTGGATATAACGAGGAGAGATACCCTCCATCGCTTCACGGCTAGCTTCTTTTCGGAGCTCACGGACGTTGTCTTCCGTGAATCCTGGGAGAGTCTTACCGTTGTAAAGCTTGAGCTTCTGTAACAACGTCAGATTCGCCTTTTTCGGCGGCTCTAAGCGAGTCAACACCGCCCACATCGAAGCCATATCCAAAGTGTGAGGAGCAATGTGCTTGCCCTTGATGCTACGAGAATTGAAATCCTTCTTGTAGATCTTTGATTCTTCACCAAGCTTCGTGATGTATGGGATATCGATCTTCACCGTACGATCTCGCAACGCTTCCATGAACTCGTTGTTCTGGAGTTTGCGATATTCAGGCTCGTTCGTATGACCGATGATGACTTCATCGATGTCCGTCTGCGGGAATTTCTTGGGCTTCACTTTGTGCTCTTGCGAAGCGCCCAACAGATCGTAAAGGAAAGCGACATCAAGCTTTAAGACTTCGACGAACTCGATAATACCGCGGTTGGCGATATTGAACTCTCCGTCAAAGTTGAAAGCTCTAGGATCGGAATCAGAACCATATTCTGCGATCTTACGGTAATTGATATCACCGGTGAGTTCGGTCGAATCCTGGTTCTTTTCGTCTTTCGGCTGGAACGTACCGATTCCGATACGGCCTTTTTCCGAAAGTAGCAGTCGAGAGACCACTACGTGATCGATCACTTTCGTCCAATCGCCGTGATACTCGTTCAACAGAGCGTTGAAGATGTAAGTAGACGGCGGGCAGAGGTCGCCTTCGACATTAACCCGGTGACCTTCTTTACGACCGCGATTGATCTCTTCGATGAATTTCTTTCGAAACTCTAATGGAATGAGCTTTAAAGGCTCATCGTGCATAGGAGTAGGAAAGTCTTTTGTCTGCCCTAAAATCTTTTGCGCTAAAGTGGGATCCGTAATCCTCCAGCGGAAGGTATACATTGAACCTTCGTCACTGTGGGAATAGTACTCCACGCCTTTTTTGATGAGTCTTACGATGGTGCTCTTGGAACTTCCCACCGGACCGTGAAGCAAGATAACTCGCTTTTCAGGACCGTAAGATTGAGCAGCCGCTTTAAGAACATTCACCAATTTCATCAGGTGGACGTCTAAGCCGTAGACGGCGTCTTTGCCGTTTTCCAGCGGATCTTTGAAGAAGTTATAGGAAACAATCTTCTTCTTGAACTCTACGTACTCTTCCATGCCGTACGTGATGATGAGATCGTAAAGACGTTGGAACGCGTTTCGCGTTACTTCCGGCTTTTCTTTGACGATATCGATGTACTGCTGGAAAGTACCTTCCCAGTTATATTTTTTGAAGCGGTCGAGATCCTGAAGTCCGCCGATAAAATTTTTAACGTCGATGGCTGATCCAGACATGTAGTTCCTCTTTTGGGTTACAAAACTTTTTGAGACGCCGTTCAAAGAACCGAACGATTATTGATGGGACTACCAGAAACCGCATCGAGACATCGCAGGGACCCCAGGACTTTGCGACAACTTCCGCCGAAGGATCTTCCGCGAACATTTGAACTCACAACGTACATCCCACGCCGCTTTACTATTCTCTTCATTCTGACGGTGATATCGGAAACAGTCAATGGTTT
>JBBQIT010000170.1:0-8145 GCA_038325205.1 Bdellovibrionota bacterium | reverse complement strand
AAAATTCATGCGGCTTAGCAATATGTGCGTCTAGCAGCTTGGAAAATTTCGGAAAATGATTCGGTGTTTTTTTATCGAGCAGTGTCCCAAATACATTGCTATCTACGATCACGATTCCCATTCTGGACCTCTCGAAACACTACTGACGAATGCCTCGCAATTGCTACGACTCCGCCCGCTATCAATCATTCACTAACATCTTCATCTTCATTGCAGAGAGGTTCTATGATGCCTTCATCCCTCATTTGACTAACGAACGCGGGGGCGTCTCCCGTCAAGTGGCTCCCATCCTCTCGGGTATGTCCATCGTTTTCGGCCGCGTAAACTTTAGTGCCTATCGACTCTTTAAAAAATTTAAGCGCCTGACGTCCGATCCCCTGACGCAGATATCTTTTGTTCTCTCCGTTCAAGAACATATACGTTATATAGTGGAAACCGTCCTCGGTCTCGGTAAGGTCGATGTGCCCGATGCTGCTACCCGTATCCGTCCTAACTTCAATTCGATCAGAGCTGACCTCGATAATGATGGTGCTTCCATTGCTGAGACGGTAATAGCGAATGGTTCCGTCCTCTTCCTCTTTAATTAGTTCCATTAGAGGCTCACCGCTTGTCCTCAGTGAGGGCAGTGCGACTTATAGGAGCGTACTTCAACTCTCTTTCTAAGAACTGCTGAATACCCGACAGAAATGCCGATTGACTCGTTACGGGGAGCCTAAAGACCGAGATCGTTTTACCCCAGCGAAGTCGGAATTCCTTTACTTCGAACGGGCCGCTCGTTGGATAAAGCAATGAGCCTCGTTCAAGTCCGTAGCCATTCAAATAAGCATTCATTTGAAATAGATTCGAACGATCAAGTTCGAGTCTATCCATGTGTTGGTACTTCACATCAGCAACCAGGAAGATTCCGCGTTCTGGCTGGTAGACAACGATATCCGGTTCCAGTTTGTTGCTTCCGGCCTCAGTCGCATATAACCCGAGAGAACCAGAGCTGTTGACGCTTAGCGCGTAGCTCCTAATATTTTCTTTGATGGCGGTTCTGACAGCATTTTCAAAAACCTGCCACGTTTTGAGAAGAAATGAGGGGGACTTTTGCATGCCGCTTACTATTGCGGACGAGAGAGATAGTTGCTCTGCCAGCTCTAAAAAAGGACGGTAATGTATTGTTGTTCTGTCGAGGGTATTCAATACTTCTTCTATCTTCAACGGTTGTCCGAGAATCCCCAAACAGACGTCATCACCGCAGCGTTTGAGGGAAGAGTTAGTGTAGGAAGTTACTTTTAAAGAAGTTGAAAGAACCTGAAAAACTCTACGGACCACTGTGTTCAATGCGGTCTCTCTCGTTAAATTTGACTTTTTCCAGGTGAATTGACCGGCTCCGTAGGTGATGGCCATCAGCGAGCGAGTAACATCGAGACTTCCGCTTGAGAGGAGATTCTTTTCTAACTCCTGCCGGTATTCCCAGCGCAAATTTTTCGCAATTGAAGCTCGATAGGAATTGATAAATAGCGAAGCAACTGCTTCGTCGAGAAGAAATCCCGTGTCATCGATACTTAGACTGTCATCCACCCGATCAAGATGTACTCCGAAAGCTAGCGGAAGAAGCGAATCGAGCACCTCTTTGCCGTAGCGAGGGAGAAATAAGAACTGATCTTTTCCAATCGTTACCCGGCCACTGTAGCCGTTCGAGCAGATCGATGCATATGCGCTGCTTAGACTTGTTATTCTGAGTTGTTTACGGAGTAGCGACCGCAAAGCAGGGCTATCGAAACACTCCAGAGCAACAGGAGGAGAAGGTTCATATTCGCGAAGAACTATCAACTCTAGACTCGCTTCCTGATTAGTTCCTCTGCGCTGGAATCGGTTCTGCGTCTCAGGGAGGTTAACGTGAACTCTCGCTCAACAATTTCTCGTTCGTGATAAAACTTCTCGCTGAGCAGGGGAAGTATTTCTGTCTCCCACAGGCGTTCGAGTCCGCTTTCGGTTAGCGGATAGTGAGTCATGAAGTACGAGTGCCCGACTTGAAAGCCGGGGTCATGAGACCGGAGCCGGTCGTTTAGAGCGTTAAATACGCGGATCACTTCTTCATGGTCGACCCCTGGACTGCCCTCGCTTGGATATCGGGCTTTAAGCCACCTGGATAAAAGGGCGGCATCTGGGGAAAAGTTAAAGTGGAGGAAGCGACGACGGAATGCGAAATCGACTAGTCCGGTAGATCGATCTTGAGAATTCATTGTTCCGATAATCAGCAGGTTTTCCGGTAAAGAAAGACTTTCTCCGTCAAAAGGAAGATTTATTTCGGCGTCTCCTAGGTATTCAAGGAGATAGAGGAGTGGACCAAACACCTGTGGAATGTTTGAACGATTCATCTCGTCCAAAATAATTACATACTGCGAATCGGGGTTACTCTCCGCCTTCTCACAAAAATCTACAAAAAGGCCTTTTTGAATACGAAGGTTTCCCTGCTCATTTGGTAGCAGTCCTTGGAACATTTGCTCGAAGGTCATTCCTCCATGACAAGGAACTAACTTCCATTCTCCCCGTTTCTTGTCGCTTTGATTGCAGAGAAATTCGGCCAGTTTTTGCGCGACAAATGTCTTTCCGGTTCCTGGGGAGCCATCCAATATGATCTGACGTTTTCCGTCTGGCTCCATAAAACTAGTAATTAAATCTTGCAAGAAGCCTGCTTCGACAAAACATGAATCAGCCACCTCTTCAATGCTTAGAATTTGAGAAGTTTCCGAAGATTCGTTATCAAGGTCAATTTCGGATTTATCGACTCCAATTAATGATCTGAATTGATCAAGTGCACTTTTCTTTTTAACCGTATTTACGGAGGAGTTGATGATTACTGAGCGGTAGAGAGAAGGGAAACCCTCTTTTAGCTCAATAGGAGATTCCAGCCAGTTCCATTCCACTCCAAGCGCATGCTCCCACCCAGATGCCTCGGATAGCGAGAAGTACTTTTTAGAAACGGTTCCGTATGCGTACACTTTCCCTTTATGGTAGGCGAGAACCCAGTCTCCGATGCTTGCTGATGCGAAGATTCCAACGTAACTAGCTATTTTTTTGATTTGCCCGTCGGATGCGCCGGCAGTCATGCCAATCTCTCGAAGTTTTCTAAAGTTGTACCCGCCGTGCTTCTCCGGTGAATACCCCTTAATAAAATCAAATCCAAAACTCGCTATTTTGTGGGATTTCCAAATCATAGTTACTACATCAAACTCTTTTTCCGTGCCCATTTTTACTACGATTAGTTTTTCTTCTGCGTGCCCCGTGTTGGATTCTCCACTCGGCTCGATTTCGTACTGGTCGGTCATCCAAAATAGCGCATCTAGCTTGTCGAAGCTGTCGATTTCTGGAGCTTTTGATTTTACGTATCCTAGGATTTCGTCGTAGGTAGTCATGAATGCAGAATAAAGTTCCGCATCGTCTCGTTTTTTTCCTCTGGGAAGTTGTTCTCTTAAATTTAGTCCAAGCCCCTTGAGCAAATTATTTGGCTTGGCGTTAAACAGAGGGTACTTCGCAGGATCGTTCAAATAGAGCATTTCGGAAATGCCAGCCAGTCCAAGTCCATTCGTTGTCTCGCTAAAGTTTGTAATTCGTTCCTTGATGTCCGTTTCAAGAAACAGAAGAGCGTCCAAGGCTTTGATTAGCTTTCCGTAGTTTTCCTTATTTAATTTGAGGGTATTTTCGATAAACCAGTCATGATTTTTCCAGCCACGCAAGAACCATAACTTTTTGATGGAAGCAGCGAGAGATTCGAATGTAACCTTGAGAAGTAACTCCCTATTTTGAAAAAAAGCGAAGGCAGTTTGGCGGCGGGTATGCCTTTCTGCCATTTCTTTGGCAAAAACCTCACCCCGAAACTTACTCTGGTATTTTTCTATTCCGACGTCTAATTGACGCTTCGCATCCTGTGAAAGCATAAGTGTCCCTCAATACAGAGCCTCTGAACCTCTTTTCGGCTTAAATACCGGTCGGTATTATGAAAAATATTAATGCGGTGCTCGGATGCAATTGGCACCAAAGCTCTGTGAGACGGGAAGAGCTGGTCGTTCTTTAGCGGCTAGGCCTTTCTGGATGGCCAAATCGACAGGTCCAGCGCCAAATAGCTTAACAACGCTGGCGGTAGCAGGCCGGTAGAGCCCGTGCCACCATTCTCTTTGATAAGATCATCAGTTTCCGAGCTGTTTTCATCTTCCTGAAAGGCTTCCTTTTCCGCTTCTTGCCAATCGCTCTTAACTGACTCGTCGCCCATTAGAATGTCGAATTTCTGTGCTCGTTCTACGAGGACATCGTACTGGTACTGATCGTAATTATTTCCGAGGAAAGGAACGCCAATCTGGATTAGCAGCTCTGGCTCTCTTTCGGAGAGGGAACGTACTCGATCGACTCGGCCTGTGCGTTGTTCAAGGACGGCCGGGTTCCACGGCAAATCGTGGTGTATTACCTCGGCACAATACAGGTGTAGGTCTATTCCCTCTTGTCCAATGCTAGTACATACCAAGGCGTCCGGTAGAAGAGGGCTATTAAATGCCTGACAGATCTGACTTCGGCGATCTCCCCCCACTTCACCGGTGAGTCTCTTAATAGCAGTCGGCTCATCTTTCCCATGTTTGAGCAGAGCGCCACCAAAAAGGGCTCTCCTACGGCTCTCCCCATGAACATGAACGTCAATCGACCCGGTCGCCTTAAGAAGCTCGTCCAGAAAATCTGAAACGCGCTTCATAATGGTCTGGCCTCCCAATTCCTGGGAGAAAGCCTGATCGCTCAAAAGCTCAAAGTGTTCCGCCAAATCACCATTTGCTAGAAGCCGATTTTTGCAGGTTGGATGGGTCAGCAGTCGAATTACTAAATCCGGTCGCAAGATGACATTCCGGACCGCTTTTACAATCTGGCCCCGAAGCCAAAAAGCTAACTCGCCATCCAAAAGCCGGCCGTCTTCTTTCTCGCTTATCGCGTTGACCTCATCTTCCCACAAATCCCAGAGCTTTCGATGGAAGGATTGAACCGACTCAAGAACCGATGGCAATTCCGAGAACCAAATCGATCCAGTATTAAGATAACGCTCTATAAAGCTCGCCAGTGCATCTTCTCTAGCCTGTTGGTTGCCTTTTCGCGGCTCCCCTTCAACTTCATCGAACGCATCCGCAACAGCGTCCGTATTCGACTGCGGACGTCTCGCTACGGACGCCTTTTCCAAAATCTCTACAAGTTCCGCAACTGAAACACGTTTAACTAACTCTTTGAGCCAAGGCGGAACCGTAATGCCCGTCACGGGTTTCTCTACAAGGAACCTCTTTAAACAAATCGCATCAATCGTCCACATGAGGCGGCGAGCCCGATCGGAGACTGTCCTTCCGAATTCCTCTGCGGCCTTCGAAAGCGTTAACGAAACATCCTTTGTACTCAAAAACTCCTTAGTGGCCTTATATAGATCCGAATTCCTCAAGGAAGTGCCGTTTGGAATATTCAGTACGAGCATAGACATCCAGATACGATCTTCTCGAAACAGATAGCTTCTTTGAAGCGTTGCCTGCAATTCACGGCTCAGGAAAGGAAACGGTTCACAAAGTGAATCTAACTTGGCTTTGATTCTCTCGTTTACGGTGGATACGATCTCATCCACCGTTGCCACTCGATAACAAAACACAAGTGTTTTACGCCCCACGTCCCAATTCGATAGTAGTCGAGCACACGTCGCTTCGACCTTAGGATGCAGCAATCCCCCCTGACCGGAAACCTTGTTGAGACACTCTTTGTAAACATCGATTTCCGGATCACTTATTAAGGCGACCTGCTTCCGAGACTGGCTCTCACGAAATGCTGAAAAACTACTCGTAAGTCCGTTCATTAGATGTGCCGCTGCGGACTTCCTTGTGGCTGATGAACGTTTCTGGGCTGCCCAGTGCTCGCGAAGCAGTTGATCAAACCGCATTGCGAGGAACTCGAACAAAGCCAAGTCTTCATCGTCTGAGATATAGCCCCTGGCAGACGGCAAACGGGTGATCTGACGTGAAATCAGCTCAATTGGCGATTTCTTGTAATCGGAACCCGAATGAAAATGTCGATTGGATGCCTTTTTCCCTGAGTTGAGTCGGATCCGTTCTTTGGTGTGGCGGATCATTAGATCGCGCAGAGAATTTGAAAGTGCGCGGAGCGATGTCGCATACTCCATTGTTCTCTTTGCGAATTCAGTTAACTCAGATGAATTGCCCACATCGGTCGAGATCACCTGAAGAATCGCCTGAACACCTTCGGACTTTTGGTCACCGTTTAATTGGGTCCATACTTCTTCAAGATCTGAAACAGTGAGTCTTGACCAGCATTCATGGAACTTCTTACTTCGAGAGATACAGGTAGCAACCAGTCCATTGCCTTCAGCGTAAAGTCGCTCCAATGCGCGAGCTGTCTTGGTGGTCTTGCTCGCACACGCCGCGGTCTCAAACAGTGTGCTAAATTCCATTGGATCGATCTGGAAGGGGGTGGCGGACATAAGAAGAACTTTCGAGGTGGCCCCTTGGACCAAATCCCTAAATTCCAAAGCGCCATTCGCCTCCCCCGATTTCCAGTTGTGAGCCTCGTCTACGACACATAGATCAAACGGAGCGCGAGCGAGTAGTCGCGGCACGATTTTCTCCCGCAACCCACAGAGAAACTTATGTGCAAGATCAGCGTGCTCACCTCTTCGTAAAGAGGGGTAGAGCTCAGACCAAGTTACATTACCGTGACTTTTATCTTCATACGAAAAATTATCGATGAGCTTTTGTCCTTCGATGCTCTGGAGAAAACTTCTCAGCCCAAAGGGCTCAGATTGAGCTCGAAAATCCCTTACGTAACCGGGGCACATTTTCTCATAGCGGAAATCAGCAATCGGACAGATAAAAGAGTTCTGTAAAGCGCCTAACACTTCGGCGATTGTTGATTCTTCCCGGCCGTGGCAAAGGACATCCACTAGAACACTGCCAAATGTTTTTACCTGATAGTTGTTCCTTCTTGGAAAGGAAAGCCGACTCATTCTTATAATGAATAGGTTAGGAAGATATGTTTCTTGCTCGGCTAGAAACGCTTTCAACTTATCATTTAACTCTGTTCCGATGACTCCCGCATTTAGTTTCTTTACAAAATCATCCAAAGTTCTGTCGCTCTCGAAGTATCTTTGCAGTGCGAACTTAGAAATAGTTTCATAGGCTCCTTCGAAGACCGATTGATAATAAACTTTCTCCATTCCCACGCTGCGAACCCATCGATGGAATAAGAACCAATCGCCCTTCTTGAATTCCTTAAGGGCCCATAAAAAAGCATATTTCCGGTCATCTTCATTTTGGAGCCGGCTAATGGAGATGTTCTTGTAGTCATTTGTGGCACTAATTAAATCCATCAGCCCATCTACTTCCGCCGCGCGCAGCAGATTCGGAAAGTGGCTAGTAACGTATTCCTTCTGGAAGGTGCTGATATCCTGAAGCCACTTTCTTTTTAGAACGTCGCTTTGCGGGACGACAAGTAGCACTCTGGACTTTCGTGAGGTGCTCAAAAACGTAGCGATTGCGGCCAGAGCCACAAACGTTTTTCCCATTCCGACTTCGTCGGAAAGGAGAACCGCCGGATACTCTTCACTACTGAGGCGCTCCACAATATCGCGAGCAGTCGCGTGTTGGCGCTCAATGTCTTCCCTATCAATGCTGGAGTTATCCCACTTTTTGCTAAGGGACTCGCTCCAAGTGACCACTTTATCTAAATCAGGAGTGTTCACGCCTTACTCTCCCTTATTTCCCGAACCAGATCCAAATAGGAGCGAAATATAGGCTTTGCGAACATCTCTGGTTTTTGATCTTGAAAGGTTGCTAGCGCTTTACTGATTTTGTCCAATTCTTGCTCAAGCTCCATCTTCAAAGTGCGCGAGTTAACGTTCCTTATTGCCTTAACCAGCAACGAGCTTGCCTCTCCTAACTTAAAAAGAGGTTCCGCAACTCCCTTAAGGGCAGATAGGAGTTCCGATTCGAGCAAGCGTAAGTAATTTGCAAAACTGTAAGGATCACCTTCCCTGAAGAAAGGGGTTGCTAACCCCAGTTTCTTTTGTTGGCTGTCAAAACGCATGAGTTCATCGAGAAAAGACTGCTCCAGTTGAAGGTACTGGGTCATATA
>JBBQIT010000169.1:0-8231 GCA_038325205.1 Bdellovibrionota bacterium | reverse complement strand
CGAACGGCTGTTCGTTAGCGGACATCGAAGTCGTTGCTTATGGGCAAGGTCGTGAGAAGTCTTACTCGATCTTAACCGTTACTGGTTATCCGAATTGGTTTTACATTCCGGTAGACTCCGAAGCGGTTCATAAGATCTTGGTTAGAGTTCGTTCTACGAGCAACTTTGCGAATTCCGTAAAGGTAGACATCATGCAGGCGGACTTAGGACCTGCGGCTATCGATGTAGCTTTCCGTCCGGGAATTCCGTTTAACTTTCAACCTGACTTCAAACCGTGGAACAACGAAAACCCTGAGTACCGCAACTATCCGGGTCGCCCCGGTGGTGAAGGTTTTTCTCGCTTCGAGCCTCGCCATGAGCCTCGTGGTGAAGAGAACGAATACGCTTGTTTCAGTTCCGAGCAATTGGCCGATCGTATTCGTCGTCATATGCCTCGCGACGGCAAGTACCTCTATCTCACGCGCTCTCTGGAGCGTTTGGTTCGGGCGAGCCCCGACCTCGTAGAATTCGGCGACGAAGAAGTGAAAGAAACGATGAAACCCGTCCTCAAGGCCTGCGCTCGAGTGGAATATAAAGCGCTCGCTCAAGGCGACGGCTCTCGTGAAACTTTAGAGAAGTTAGAGGCGCTTAGAATCGCGATGCTTGACGCCGACGAGTTCGTCGAAAAACGTTCGATGACCAAACTCACCAAAGGCTGGGCCCAAGGGTTCTGGGTCATTGGAGAGATCATTGATGTCGAAGCTCGTTTCTTCTGGGCAGATGGCGACGAAGGCCGACATTTGGCTAATCCGGTTGCGGTTCCCCCGAGCCCTAAGAAAGCAAAATAGTTAGCGATACACTTCCCCAACCCCATGGCAAGGGCCTCGAATTCACGAACCTCGAGGGTTCGAGGCCCTTTCTTCTCAGATGGGAAGTAAGAAGATAAAGCTTGTCATGTTGTGGTGCGTTAATTATTAGGGAATTACAGGTTAAGGGCAAAAGGAGCAGCGGGATGTTTGCGGGTATCGGAAGAAAACTGGGGTTTGTTCTGATTTTGAGTTGGGCGGTGATACCGACTTCGCACGCTGTTATGCCGGCGGATGATGCTCAGAATTTTAAAGAACTAGTCGACCAAGCGATCACTTTGGTGAAGGGCCAGCTCACCATCCTGGACACGCATCTTCAATACATGGAAGAGCCTGACCAACCTCGCTTTCTCTATTTAAGAAATATCACGGCCAACGTTCTGAAGGTGGCTGAAAAAGCTCAGACTTGGGATGAAACCAACCAAGCGGTAGAGCTCGTGCTGCGAAGTTTTGAAGGCTCTCAAATAACCGCAATGGCGCTGGTTCCCCGATCGAGCCTTTCCGCTTACGAGCAACTCTTCAAGTACATCGCCGAACTAGGACGTCTTTACCAAAAGGATACTAGAAGTCTGATTACCCATACGGTGTTTTCAGCCATCGAAAGAGACTTAGAAGCACTTTATCCTCACGTGGACAACGCCACTTCGCCAAAAGCCAAGAGTCTAGCCAAAAAAATTCAGAAAATGATGATTAAGATCAGAAAATTTAACACCGTAGCGCTCGGTGGCGATAACGCGGATCTCTATGATCTAGTCGAGCCTGTGTGTCTCGATTTGCGCGCCCTAAAGGAACCGATGCTGGACTTTGCTTCTCATAATCGAGATGTGCGCGCTTTAGTGATGGAGATTCACGGTAACCACGACGTTTATATCGATAACAAGAACGTAAGATTGGAGCGGCGACTTCAGAAATTATTACGTGCACAGCTTCAATCCGGGCAGAAGCCGGATAAGGAATAAGGACATCCAGTGGTAAAACAGATTGTCCCAAAAGAAACCGACCAAGCGGAAGCACTGAAGCGAAAGATCGCTTTTGCTTGGTTTGCCAAGATCGAGCTTCGCTACGATGAAGCGGTTTCTCTGCTAACCGAAGTGAAAATGATTTTAGGAATTCCCGCGGGACATCTGACTGAAAGTGAAGTCAACCGGACCGTTGCCGTTTGGGGAGAAGTCGCGCTCGAGGTGTTGAGCCTCAGTAGTGAAATCTTCCGCTGCATTGGGGACGACTCGCATTCGTCTGAGTTAATGGAGTGGGTTGAAGCGGCTTCTAAGCATGAGGCTATGCGACCTGGATTCTGGCGTTGCTATGCGAAAGCGATGGGCTCGTTCACTAGCGGGGACTACACGCTAGCACTTGAGGAGTATTTGCGCGCCCAACAGGCGGTTACGAACTCCACCGAAAAGTTAATTGCCGACGGCAATCTTGTTCTTACTTTGGAGAACCTTGGACTTCCGTATCAGAGCACATTGAAAGAAGCCAAAAAGGCTATCGAGACGGCAGACGCCGACGTGGTTAGCCGCGCCCAATCCCAATTTAAAGCGCTAGAACTAAGAGAGCTGTTTCGCGAAGGAAAGTTCCGCGAGCTTGTGAAGCTCCGGAAGGCCTTACTTTCGAAGCCCGTAGATCAAAGTTACTACTTTTCGCTTTGGGTGACTCAGTTGCCCTATCATGACAAGTATCGCGCTTTAGCGGATGCCGAACTAACGCAGTTCACGACTAGTCCTTGTCATCAGCACCACAAATCCTATCGGCAGCGAACCTTGCAGGGAATGGTTCATCCCGACGAGAAAAAACTAACCAAGCCTTCCGAATTCGTCGAGAGGTTGTACTTGTGGGTTTGGCGTTGGTTAGAACAGCCGGAGTCACATTCGGTGGAAAAGATTATTTTATTGCTTCGGGAATTTGTACCGGCTCATTTTAATCACCGACTCACCGTAGAAGATCATCAGTTTTTCGCGAACAGCATGTTGTGGCTCTCGCTCTTTGATCCTTCGAGCGAGATACAAGTGAACCGCATCCTTGGAAAAATGGTTCCTTCTACTCGTTCCCACTATCCGCTTCTCAAGTTTGAAAATTTGGTAGTCCACTACTTGATTGCTTTAAGGGATGGCTCGGACCTCGCCCAAGAGTACATGAAAGCTTTGCAACAGGACCCGCTTTGGGATTCCGATGAAATTCAGTTTCGGGCTTTGGTTGAGTTTGCCACGGGAGCCACTAAACATCCGCCCAAGAATCTAGAAGGCCTCGCTAACTCTCTTTCTGACCTTTTCAGAAGAACCCATGCGGGTCGTATTAGTGTGAATCTGAAGACGGGTGAGATCTTTCTCAAAGGGCAGAGCGAAACTTTGATCTCAACGGCGATGGCCGCTGCTTTTCATCTGTTGTTCACTCAGTCGCGAGTCAGCTGTGAGCAATTTGCTGCCATCTGTTTTAAGCTATCCCGCTACGATGAAATAGCCCATTACGCGAAGATTCAAAACTTGCTTTCGCGAATGAAGTCCATTGTGGGCACCACTTTACGATTTGGAATCAAAGACGGTCATGTCTTTGCGGAAGGCGACTGGACCGGCGTGAAGTTCAAAAAGGGGCTCCCTCTTACCGGTTTCGATAATGATTTAGGCCAACTGTCGCAGAGAATTTTCGGACCAGAGGTTCCTGTGTCCCAACCCGGAATCGCCTTTGCTGAAAATGCTTCTCGTCGAGTCGAAGCTTGTTGGTCAGCCCTACCCTGGAATGAAGGGGTCAGTCGCGTAGAGCTCGAAAAATGGTTGGGAAGGCCGCGAAGCACCGTGAACCGGCTTTTGAAGCAATGGATAGACGACGGAAAAATTACGCGCACCGGAAATGCACGCAGCAGTCAGTACCGATTAGCGGTCAAAGAGGAACGAGCATGAAAAAACTTATCTGGGCTTCAGTGGCGCTTTTACTTTGCGGCTTTACGCCGAACGGTACATCCAATCTAAGCGTGGAATCGCAGGAGCTGCTAGAAAACAGTTCGGTCAAGATTCTTTCGGGAATGTGCCAGAGCGACAATCCCACCTCGTTCGGTTCAGGCCCCCTTTTCGAAAAGGGAGGTAAAGTCTATGCCATCACTTCCGAACACGTGGTCTACCACAATAAAACCTGGTGCTTTTGGATTCAGGACAACGAAGGGAATCGAGTCGTAGCCGAGTTGAGAGCGGTAGATTATGCGGAAGGCATGGCGCTACTTGAAGTAAGCGCAAAGAAGAACTTTGCCGGATTGCGTTCCTACAACAAACTTTTTGATCTCGAACCCGTCGCGAAACAGGAAAATGTCATTATCTCTGGTTTCCCTTATCGATCGAACGAGTCGATTCCCGACGAGCATGGTTATGTCCATCTGAGAAAGAGTCTTCTGCGACTTATTCCGAACGTGAAGTACCTCATTGAGATTATAGGATCTCTCGGGGAGTTCGGAATGAGCGGCGCTGCCGTTTACCGATTGAAGACGATGGGAATAGTAGGAATGCTCTCTCATCAGTATTTAGAGGTTATCGAAGAGGGAAAGCCCCCCGTCGTAAAAGAGCGAACCTCCGCCACTAAATCGTTGGGAGTGAATCGACTTTTGGTAATACCGGCACAGGATATCATGCGATGGCTGGATGGTTATTTTAAATCACCTGATACGTATGAGCCCGCTATGGTTCGCGACGCGGACTTACAGTACCTCAAGCAGGACGTGGTTTTCTCGGGTGGTCTCATGTTCACCATGGCCCCTTTTGTAGGACCATCTCCCGTTAAGCAGGAGGTCGTTGTAGATGGTCCGAATGAACTTTTTTCTAGTCAAGTGAAGGTGACCAAAGGCGTCGGCGGTGAAGGAATTGGTGGAGAGGGAATTGGTGGGGAAGGCATTGGAGGAGAGGGCATTGGCGGCATACCATCAGAAGGTCCGCCCGTAAGAATTCTCGTTGAGAAAGACCCAAAGGGAGTTTTCCGAAAGGCGATATGGCCTTATCCTCATCGCGCTGACTGGGTGGCAGAGAAGTTTAGACAACTGCAAACCGAAGAAGCAAAAATTGAGATTCATCGCTTTAGTGAGCGGGTAAAAGGGATGGGAGAACGGCCGGATAAAATCGTCACCCATTCTTTCTCGTCGTTGGGAAATTTTTTTACTCTCATGCGGTATAACGACACGAGGCCCTCCTGTGTCCTCAGGAGCTCCAGATCTCCTGCCAATGACATCGAAAGTACTGAGAAGGTTAAACGAATTGCAGAAAAACTCCTTGCCGATTGCGATGCGCTACGCGTGAAAGCCACCGAAGCTGAAATCATTACCCTGGCTAGAAAGATAAATTCCTTCGCCCTAGTGCTTCGCGACGATAAGGCGATGCTCGAGGCTGTCGATGCCAGGAACTTACAACCGGATGACCAACGTTTTACCGATGTGTGGAACTCGGCATTTACTAAGCACAGCAAAATCGCAGGCGACATTTATCGAGGATTACTTGATGCAGAGGATCATTTACAGAGGGGCATGCCGTGAAGTCGTGGAATTTTATTCTTTGGGTAAGCGGGATCGTTTTGATTCTCGCTATCACTGCGAAAGGCGCGTTTATCAACGTCGCTGTATCGACAAATCATTTTTGTGCTTTGGTCGACAAAGACCCGAAGTTCGCTGATGCGAGCGGAAAAATGGCTCCCAAAACCGCGATGTGCTGGAACCGACGAGGAGAACCGTTCCCAGTTCCCGAGAATTTAGAAGATCCAAACGCCATTGTAGCGGGAAGTCATATTGGGACTGAGCCAACTCCAGATGCTGGAGACTACACTTGCGTCATTGATAAAAACGCCGTCAAATGCTCGGGCTACTTTGGGGATCTTCTGACGAAGCGGTTCCGAGATTTACGTCATCCTATCCTAATCTCTGCGGGAAGTTCCGATATCTGTGTAGTCGACGATTCTGAGAAAGGACTTAATTGTTATGGCGGCGTCGGACTTCAGAGATGGACAAAGATTTCTGACGAGGAAAAGCAGTTCAAAGGCGAAAAGTTTGTAGCACTTGATGTTGGGACGTATTTCGCGTGCGGCGTAACGGCGACTGGTTCACGGCTTTGCCGGGGAGGTATCAACCCCGGCTATCTTCCTCAAGTAACAGCCCCTCTGAAGACCCAAATAGCTGAAGCAGATAGCGCTATTCGTCGCGTCGAGAAAATTCCATCCGATCAAATGGGGCCTCAAGTCAGTGTTTCCGTGGGGTTAACTCGGGCATGCTCCCAAGTGGGCTCCCACGCCGACTGCTGGGGGCTAGATCTGGGTGCAGAAAATGAGAATGTTTTCGAGGAAGTAGATTCGATCGATGCTTCGATCTATCGCACCTGCGTGATTCAAAAAGGACTCTATCGGTGTATTGGGAAAGTAGAGAAATGGCTAAGCGATGCCACCAGTGCGGCACAAAACTTTGCCGTGGCGATGATTAGCAATAAAGAGGAGTTCAATAAGAAACGCGAAGTCTGTCTCGTTATGGACAAAGAGATTGTGTGTCGCGGGAGTTTTAATACCCAAGTCAATATTTCCCTCTTGGGATTCGAGCTCGGCAACATCGAGCAAGAGATAAAGAAAGTTGCTTTCTACGCTTACCAAGAAAAGGCGGACATTCTAGATAGAGTGCCCGCAATGCTGGCTCTGAGCGATAAGGAAAGCGGAGAAGCAATTTCGGCGCGAAAGGCTCGGCTTTTTACGATAATGGCCCTAGGACCTCTAGTAAGCGGAATCACCTCTCCCTTTTTCCGGGCTTCGGTTATTCCGAGATATTCCTATATTACCGAAGTCTATAAGAGCCAGGTTTCCGCCCCGGCGAAGGTGGAAGCGCTAAATGATCTTCGAGATGTCGCGGCCGTACGTCGACTTACGCTTTCGCTTTTGGAAGCTGTGGTGGAGTCGATCCAGAGCCATATTCTCCTTGAGCCAGAGACGGACGAAGAAAAGAGCGAAGAAAAGAAAAAAGGCATAGCTAAGGAAGAGACTGAACAGACCGAGCTCAATCGTTTTAAGTTGGTGCTTATCCGTACTAGCCGCCAGCGTCATATTGAATCTGCCGACTTAAAGGCTTTAGGAATCTCTGGAGAGAAGAACTTAGAAAACATCTACAACCGGATGCTCATGATCCCTAGGTATGTTCCGGTTGCCAAATTACTTATGTCATTACTTGAGTTCGCTCAAGGTTACTAAAGGTGAAGATGATGAATAAATTCATAACAACAGCTATCGTAACAACGCTGCTTATTGGCTCTCGTGTTTCGCTCGGGTTTATTGTCTTAGACAACGAGATGAATCGAAAATCGGTTGTTTTTGTCGAAAAGGAAAGAGTAGCTATTCAGCCTTGTGGCACCAAGACGATAACCATTTCTCAGTTGAAACAGGAAACACTCGAAACGCTGCTCACTAAATGCAAAGTAGAAAGCGTGGATGCGGATCGCTACCCCCTGTCTCCTAATGAAGGCGATTTCATCTTTTCGGTTCAAAGCCTTTATTCTGTACTAGGAACTGACAATGCCGCTGATGCTTTGCTGGACCTAACGAACAAAGCGTTGGCCGACGAAAATGTTTCTGTAGAAGGTGAGATAGATCGGGCTACCGAAACTCAGAGGAAGGCGCTCGCCAGAATTCGCAAAGCCCACACCGAAATTCTTTCTCATCTAGGAACGGATTCCCACAAAATCATCAGTTGGGAATTTGAGAGACCTCTTTACTATTTTATTTATGAGGCTTTGCGGCCCATCTATTTTGACGGGAAACGGTTTTGGTTGATTTCAGCGAGAACCACGCCGGAGAAAATGGATTTTGAATGCCCCGTAGGGTGGGCGCCCGCGTCGGCCGAAGTGATTTTGAACTCAGCTCGATTTACGGATCTAGGCCGATGGTTTCGCAATACCTCTGATCAGATCTTAAGTTGGTATCGCTGGCAAGAATATACCCCTTTTGGTCAATTCGATGGATTTGAGCCAAAGAAATGGAACGTGGTGATTGTGGCTAACAAGCCAGCAGCGGATTGGGATCTGAGTCGAAAAGGGGTGGTGCAGACTACGGGAAGTGTCATCAAAGGAGGGCCCTCTTTGCCGGGAGTCGGATCTTTTGTGTACGTCGTCAATCAAGACGACGCCGTCGGCAGACATGCCCTTTGCACTCGATCTTTTGTCCTTGAGACTACTTCGGTTCCCCCCGCAGCGGGAGAGGTAACTCTGGACAAAATGGGTAGTGATGCCAAGACGCCCTGGCAGACTTTAGTTCGATTGGTGGCGCCCTCGCTGCAAATGGAAACAAAAATGTCTGAATATGCTTATTGGCAACTGCCCCTTCCTGCAGCGGATGCACAAGCGATAGCGACTCTAGCCAAAGAGCAGTTAGGAGTAGGGCGGCCTAGTTATC
>JBBQIT010000168.1:0-8263 GCA_038325205.1 Bdellovibrionota bacterium | reverse complement strand
TACCCATTTACGCTAAGCGAATGGCGAAAGATAAACTGAAAGCTATCCGGATCCCCTACCGCGACTCGGAAAATACTCTGGGCGGTGCCCACCCAGTCAGGATCAAAATCTTTGGGATCATACGGAGCATAAAGGCGCAGTTCATGCGTTCCCGAAAACGTTTCGCTTTTTCCAAAAGGTTCATGGCTCAAACCAACTCGCCCGGGAACGATGCTCAATCCGTTAGGAAGCGGGTCATGATCCGTATCTTTGCGAATGGGGTTTTGCCAAAAGTAGGGAAACTGCCCCAAGTGGCGAGAGAAAAAAACGCGTGGAGCAAACCAAAACGCCATGGCATCGTCGGCATAAGTTCCAACGAAACCCAAAACGAAAATCACAAAAATTATAAAAACACGTCTCACGAGAGCGGATATTGTAACGGATTTGACTGGTTGCGTCAATTGATGAGCCGCGGATATCGACAGATCAAGAAATTAAGCTGACAAACTTTGTCACTTAGCGGGCAAGTGATCGCGAATGACCGAGAGTGGGCCAATGACTTCAATACTTTCTGTGGAATCCATAAGGCGCTGCCGTAACGTCTTTTCGAGCTCGGTAAGGCCGGCTTTCTCGTAGGAGGCCTTGTCTTTCCACTCGGTGTAGGCCACCCATAGGCCGTTTTCAGCAAAATGCAGTCGAGAACCCGACATCCCAAAGTCCTTTTTTAGGTGCTCCGTCTGCGCCGTCCAGTCTTGAACGAACTGCTTTTTCGCACCTGCTTTTACCGTCCACAAATAGATCATCACGAACATAGGGGAAGAAGGAAACACAGGTAGAGCATGGACGCAAGGGGCGTTGCCGATGTACCCAATCGATCGGATAATAGGGACCTAAGGAGATTTGATATGAAGGCGTTTCCACTAGTGGTGACAGTAAGCATTTTGTTGGCAGCAGGCGCCTCTTGGGCGTCGACTCAAGTCAGCGTAATCCCGCTAGATCGAAGGCAATGGGTCGCAACCCCTCTTATTTCTCCAACAGCCAAAGAGTCGCCGACGCTTAAGGAAAAAGATTCCATCTGGGAGTTGCATAGCAATCACGCCTCCTTCGGTTTTGGTTACGTCCTCCCCTCCAAGGTGAGTACCGGGAGCGACACGCGGCTAAATTGGAATTGGAAGGTGGAAAAATTTCCTGAAGGGAAAGAAGGGGACTCGGCGATTCGAGTGGGAGCCCTTATCACTGATTCCAAAACGGCGACCACTTATCCAGAAGGGCTAAAGAAGCTTACCGAAAAGATCGGAGCTCCCACTTCTTACATCGTTCTCTACGGGGCGGTTCGTACGGTAAAGGAGGACCAGAAGTGCACGGTAAGTCCTTTATATGATCACCTTGTATATTGTTCGCGTCCGGCGGAGGCTAATTTTCTAAGACAGAACGCTTACCCCAAGGAAGATCTCGCCACGACGCTCAGTCTGACTCCTACCCAAACTGCAGATCTAAGAGTCACAGGACTTTGGGTGATGGCGGATGTGGAGAATTCTAAGTCAGCGACCGAAGCTTCGATTCAGAATTTGATTTTGGAGAGCTCGGTGAAGGACGGATCCCGAAGACTAAAGAGAGTCCCGTGAGATTTAAACTTAAATTTAAGTAAAGAGCGAGAGGGGTGAGAATCGAACTCACCATGCACGCAAGCGCGCACCGCCGGGGTTGAAGCCCGGGAGGCCCACCAGTGGCCCATCCACTCCCATTACTTAAACGTAAACTTAAATTTAAGTTTAAACTTAAATCTACCGCAGTCCCAATTCCTTCATCTTCAACTGCAACCCCTTGCGACTAATGTTAAGTCTCCGGGCCGCTTGAGTCACGTTGTTTGAAGTTTCTACGAGAGCTTCTTCGATGGCTTTCTTTTCAATACGACGGGTCGCGTCTTTCACGATGTCTTTGAGTGAGCCTGAATTGTCCTGGTTGTCCAAGAACCTTTGCTCCTCATAGTCGATGATCTCTTCGGGTAAGTGCTCAGGGTTGATGGGGGTGCCATCGCTCATGACGATCAGTCGCTCGATGGCGTTTTCTAATTGGCGGACGTTTCCCGGCCAGGGAAACTGAGTCAATAGCTCCAGCGCTTCTGGATTGATAATGGGTGCATTTTTTTTCAATCGCTCGCTAAATCTTTTTACGAAATGCGCAATCAGCCTTGGAATGTCATCCGGGCGAGAACGCAGAGGGGGCAGCGAAATCGGAACTACATTGAGACGATAGTACAGATCAGCTCGGAACTTTCCTGACTTCACCGCGGCTTCCAGATCAAGGTTAGTCGCGGCCACCAAACGTACATCCACTTTGATGGTCCGCAATCCGCCGACCCGTTCAAAGCTTTTGTCCTGAAGCACGCGAAGTAGTTTTACCTGCATCTCCGTGCTCATCTCACCAATCTCATCTAGAAAGAGAGTTCCTCCGTCGGCCAGTTCAAAACGGCCAGGCTTCGAGGTAACGGCGCCAGTGAAAGCGCCTTTCTCGTACCCGAAAAGTTCGCTCTCCATCAAGGTCTCTGGGATGGCAGCGCAGTTAATCTTAATGAGGGGGCCATTCATACGGCTGCTGCGTTCGTGAATGGCTTGAGCAATTAACTCTTTGCCCGTACCGCTTTCACCCGTGATGAGGACCGTCGTATCGGTTTGCGCTACTTTGTCGATGAGCGCATATATTTTTAGCATCTTTTCATTTTGACCGATCGTGGGGATGCTTGCCGCCGGAGTGCCTATCGTTTGTAAAAAGTGAGCAGCTTGAAATTCATAAGTGAGTAAGGCCTTTTTAATAATTCTCACAAGCTCACTACGCTCGAAGGGCTTACTGAGATAGTCAAAGGCCCCCTGTTTCATTGCATCTACAGCGGAATCCACGGTTCCATGTGCGGTCAAAATGATCACAGGGCAGGGGAATTTTTCATCGCGGATCCATTTTAGGAGCATCAATCCGTCTTCGCGTTCCAATTTCAGATCGGTGAGAACCACTTTTACCGATTGGGTTCGTAAGTAGTCTTTAGCTTCGGAAAGCTTTTTGGCGACAAGGACATCGTAACCTTCAGCGACTAGCATGGCGCTTAGGATCTTTCGAATGTTCTCTTCGTCATCAACTATGAGAATGGGGCCCATCTTCATGCGGTTAAATCCTCGGTTTTCCATCGTGGCGTTTCCGCAACCTCTTTGCGCTCTTTACTTTCTCGACTACCTTCTCGACCATCGGGTCTAAGCGGTAGATGGATGGTAAAAATAGTTCCGTTCGGAATATTTGGCCGAAAATTGATAGATCCCCCCATGCTTTCGACCAGTCGTTGGCAGATCGCAAGCCCAAGGCCAGTGCCTTTGGGCTTGGTCGTGAAGAAGGGAACAAAAATACGTGATCGGTCCTCCGGGCTAATCCCCGCTCCATTATCCTGGACTTCGATCTCAACGAAGGGATGGGGAGCCGAAATCTTTCCTGCGTCCCAGCCTTCCCATACTTTGTGAAAGGGAATCGAGTCACCTAGGACTCCTCTTCGCGGCCTGATTTCACGTACGAGAACGCGAAGCAAAGGGCTGTCCTGAGTCCCTTCTGTGGCTTGGGCGGCATTTAAAAGCAGATTGAGTAACACTTGTTTTAAAATTTCCGGGTCAGCTTCTAGAGTGATTCCCTGCTTTTCAGATTGAATCTCTATCTTCACTTTAGAATCGCGCAACACTAAAGCAGCGGTGTGTTCGATAACCCTTACCGGATCACAGCTCATTTGCGGGTAGTTTCTTCTCGGTTTGGCGTAATCGAGAAATTCCGAAAGCACTCCAGAAAGACGGTCGGTCTCGGCTAGTACAATCTCTAAGAAGTCTTTAGAGTTTTGATCGTCGGTGTGAATTCCCTCTTTGAGTAATTGAGCAGCGCCCTTAATGGCACCTAGAGGATTTTTGATTTCGTGGGCAAGGCCTGCGGCCATTTCTCCCACTGCCGCAAGTTTGTCCCTGTCTCTTAAAGTGTTCAACGCTTGGGCGTTTCTTAGAAGCAGGGCTATCTGGCGAGAAACCGGAATGAAAAGGCGCAGCCTTTCGTTAGAGAGTAGAATTCTTTCGCCTGTAGTGGCGGTACAAAATCCAACTAATCGGGACTCATGGAAAAAAGGGATAACAAAATCTGCTCCGATAGAACGCATCGTTTCTAAACAGGACTGACAGAATTTTCTGGGCTGAGGGGAATAAAAGGAATCACGGTCATTTTCGATCGTTTCCACGACAAAAGGACGACCGCGCCGCAAAGTCATGTATTCGACAAGCGGGCTTGAGGCCGCAAGTTCCGAGGGAGATTTGGCATCGTACTCGTTGCCGGCACGAAGGTAGCTAAGCCCGTCACGTTCAATGACATAGAGGGAGCAGGTTTCGACGTCTAAACATCGTTTCAAAGCAGAAGAGATTCTTTTGGATAGCTCTGCCGGTTCATCAACGGTTCCCATTAATTCTCGGGAAAGGGCATTGAGCTCATCTTCCACCATCTGATTCTTTCTCAAGAATACTTTGCGAGTCACTTTGGTGGTTAAGTTTCTAATGGGGTCAAACAAAACCAATATTACAAAAGAGGCGATAAGAGTGTTGAAAAAGAAAAGGCCTGGACGACTTCCCACCCAGCTTACGAGCAAAGCATAAATAGTAGAGAGGGTAAGAGCCACACCGCCCAAGAGGGCAATCTTTCCGACGACTTCATCTGCCGTCATGAGCTCTTTTTGAATAAAGGTTTGGAAAAGATAAATGAGGTAAAGCGTTCTTGCGATAGTTCCTAAAGGGGGAACGGACGCGCCAGCGACCTGGAGGGCATCGGTAAGGAAGAAAAGGATCGTGATAGCTCCCCCCCAAAAAGCGTAGCGAAGCCTTAGCCGCTCGCGCGTTAGCGGCGCTTCAGTCTCTCCATAAGCGAGTGAAGTCATCCAAACGAGCGCGGGAAATACCGCCATTAAATGGGCGACGATGGAAACCCAGGGAGATATCTTGGAAAAAGGCGCTAAATCCATCGCGAGCAGAAAGACGACGACCACGGGAGCATAGAGCCAGAGAACTCGCCGAATTCGTTTTTGATACTGAGGGATCACTTCCTCTAAGAAGATTAGGGCGGCAGGGCCCATAAGAAGTGCCATTAAGGCATGGAGTCTAGGGCTTGCGAAGCTAACGACCGGGTCGAAGCTTTCAATAACGCTAAGAGCGTCGTGGGCGAAGATAAAAGCGGCCATCATGGCGAACGAGACGCAGAGACGGCTCCGGAAATTACGCATCACCGCTGCGATGCCTAAGGATCCACTCACGAAGGAAGCTATGATTAAACTTACGGTTTCAACGCCCATAGGTAAGCCGAGAGAGGACTACTAACATAGACCGACCCGCCCTGTCCACGCACGCCTCCCCATGACGCCATGGGCCAGCGTTTATTACTCCAGGTGTTGAAAATCATTGGGAGTTAACGCATAATAGAGAAGTATTCTTCTGTTCCATTCTTTCCCTTTTTTTCTGCTCAAACCCTAGGACAATCAGTGGCGATTTTGCGAGTTAAATTTCCGCAGACCGAGCCGTCTTCTGACGTGCACGTGAACATCCCTTCCCGGGTGCTCGCGGAAGGATCTCACGCTCAGAAAACCATTTGGGCGATTGGAGGAGGAAAGGGCGGAATCGGAAAAACGCTTCTGACTTCCAACATGGCGGTCTACCTTAGCTGGCTGAATAAGCGAGTCGTGGTAGTGGACATGGATTTAGGTGGAGCAAATCTTCATACCGCTTTGGGAGTCGACGCTCCGACCAAGACCTTAGGGGACTTCGTTCTAGGTCGAGTAGACGACATGTCCAAATTGATTCAACCGACTCCAATTCGAAATCTGTCTTTGATCAGCGGAGCGCAAGATCCCGTCGGGATGGCCAACATGCGCCACATGCAAAAGGCGCGGCTCATAAGAAAGTTTCGCGAAATTGACGCCGATTTTATTTTATTGGATTTGGGTGCCGGGACGGCAACAAACACTTTAGATTTCTTTCTGCTCGCGGACTACAAAATCGTAGTCGTAACTCCCGAGCCGACTAGTGTGGAAAATGCTTATCGATTTGTGAAGTCGGCTTTTTACCGCATGTTAAGAGCCGCTTCTCCCTCGCCTCATGTTAGGCAGTTGATTGAACAGGCGATGGATGCGAAGAATAGTCGAGGAATTAAGAGCCCTAGAGATCTGCTAGCAGAAGTGACTCGCCTCTCTCCCACAGACGGAGCAGAGCTGCAAACGCGAATGGAACAGTTCAAAATTTCGCTCATCGTAAATCAAGTCCGAGTTAAGTCTGAATCCGATATCGGAAAATCCGTGCAAATGGTTTGCGAAAGATACTTTGGAATGGGAGTCGATTATCTTGGCTATATGCCATACGACAACGCCGTTTGGCAGTCGATTCGTCGGCGAGTCCCCTTTCTGATAGATGCCCCTAATAGTACGGCGGTCACACACTTAGAAAACATTTTGAGAAACCTTTTACGAACGGCGACCATGAGCACCGCTTCAGGAAAAGCCGGTTCGGGAGCACGATAATGATGCTGGGAATGAAACGCGGGGAAACCTACTACGATATTCTTAAGGTCGACAAGCGAGCGTCAGTGGCTCAAATTGTCTCGGCCTATCACGCTGCCAAGAATGCTTTTTCCAAGGATTCTGTGGCGACCTACTCTTTGTTCAACCCGGAAGAGGCACAACAAGAGTTAGTAAAGCTTGAAGAGGCGTACGTTACGCTGACCAATCAAAAAAAACGACACGACTATGACAAACAGCTGGGAGATAATTCCAGCACGGAAGGACCTGTGACACCGCCCACCGTTTCTGTCCAAGCTTCGGAAGTCAGTGAAGAGGCGGTCCTCAATGCCCCTGCTGGCGACCCAGCTGATTTAGCCCCCACACCTAACGAAATTAAGGGCGGAACCCTTCGCGAAATTCGAGAAAAACGCGGATTATCCTTAGAAGACGCGGCTCGAATCACCAAAATACCGTCGAAATTCATCAAAGCACTCGAAGAAGACAACGTCCCTAAGATGCCAGCTCGTGTCTATATTCAAGGGTTTGTGAAGAATCTGGCCACCCTCTACAAGCTGGATCCGTCAGCAACTGCAAAAACCTACACCGCTTACCTAGACAGTCTGAAGCCGCTGACTTAGACTGCCCGCCTCATGAGTGAGGAACGCCGATTTACCGCCGAACTTGCGGAACAACGCTTAGATCTCTTTCTCTCGGTTCAGACCGGAGAAAGCCGTGCGTTCATCAAATTTCAAATCCAACGTGGAAACGTTTTTCTTAATGGACAGGTTATCGAAAAACCGAGCCAAACCGTCCGACTGGGCGATGAGGTTCGTACCAGTTTTAAGTCGGAGATTCGGCTAGAGCTAAAGCCGGTAGAAAAGAAGCTCGATATTCTTTACGAAGACGAAGCGCTTCTCGTCCTCAATAAGCCTCAGGGCTGGGTAGTTCATCCTGCCGCTGGTCACCGTGGCGAGACTTTAGTTCACTATTTGCTCCACTATCTTCAGAAAAATCCGGCTTTCAGCCAGAGTGCTTTCGGTCGACCTGGAATTGTACATCGTCTCGATCGAGGGACTAGCGGGTGTCTTGTGATCGCGAAAAGCCGACCTATTTTAGAAAAATTGGCATCTCAGTTTAAAGAGCGTGAAGTAAAAAAACAGTACGAAGCTATTGTTTGGGGCAAGATGCAGGACAAAGGTCACTTTAAAACCTGTATCGGACGACATCCGATTGACCGAAAGAGAATGAGCTCGAAAAGCCTTGATGGGAAAGAGGCTGAGACTGGCTGGGAGCGCATCGGAGTTTCTGAACATTTTTCACACGTCGCTCTCTATCCGAGGACAGGGCGCACTCACCAGCTCAGAGTCCATCTTTCGGAGGCTGGACACTCGATTGTGGGAGACAGCCTCTACGGAAAGCGCCTTCGAAAGACAGAACATCTGGACTCGAGCATTCCTCAATTTTTAACCAAAGTAAGTTTTCCTTTCCTTCATGCAAAAGTTATCGCTTTTACCCATCCTTTGACGGGAAATCTGATCTCGGCGACGGCTCCGCGACCAACGATCTTCGATGATCTATTGAAAGTGTTAAGGACCGGAGATCTCAAATGAAGGGGACTGAGGCCTCTTTTGCGCCCCTCCGTTTTGGATTTGAGACCGAAGCGAAGGACGACACTCCTCCTTTAGTCCACCAGGTGCATGGGATTGCGATCGTGAGCTGTCTGTCGGATGCCCTCGC
>JBBQIT010000167.1:0-8288 GCA_038325205.1 Bdellovibrionota bacterium | reverse complement strand
CATGAAAGGCGTTGAGCGCTTCGTCATCAGTGACCGAAGTATACTGCGCTCTTTTTAAATCTCTTAGCATGGCATGCTCAGGACCCACGGCAGCGTAGTCCAGTCCAGCCGAGATGCTGTGCGTATTTAGAATTTGGCCGTGTTCGTCTTGTAATAAAAACGTTTTGGTCCCTTGAAGCACTCCGATAGAGCCGCCGGAAAATCTTGCGGCGTGAGATCCCGTCGAGACTCCAAGTCCGCCAGCTTCAACGCCCGTCATTTTGACTTCCAAATCCCCTAGAAAGGGATGAAACAGGCCAATCGCATTGCTGCCACCGCCCACACAGGCGACCAATTCGTTCGGTAATCGACGAGTTTGCCTAAGAATCTGATCTCTGGCCTCTTTGCCAATCACCGATTGGAAGTCCCGCACCATCATGGGATAGGGATGAGGCCCTAAAGCAGAGCCCAAGAGGTAGTAACTATCTTGAATAGTGGTGACCCAATCACGCATCGCTTCGCTAATGGCATCCTTTAGGGTTTGGGTACCATTAGTAACCGATCGAACTTCTGCTCCTAACATCTCCATCCGGGTTACGTTCAGGGCTTGCCGCTTTTTATCTTCAGCTCCCATGTAAATCGTACAGTCCAAGCCCATCAAAGCACACACGGTGGCTGTCGCCACTCCGTGCTGTCCCGCGCCGGTTTCTGCGATCACACGTCGCTTGCCCATGTGCTTCGCCACAAGCCCTTGCCCTAAAGCGTTATTAATCTTATGAGCGCCAGTGTGAGCAAGGTCTTCTCGTTTCAGATAAATACGAGCGCCTTTGAGAAGTTCGGTCAGACGTTTAGCAAAAGTAAGGGGGGTCTCTCGTCCTACATAGTCTCGAAGGTACCCCGCCAATTCCGTTTGAAATTTGGGATTCTCTCGTAAAGAAAGGTAAGCTTCGGTCACTTCCTTAAGAGGTTCGACCAAAGTGTCAGCGACATAGGAGCCGCCGTAGGCCCCAAAATGGCCGTGCTGGTCTGGTGACAAATTCATGCGAGCGTACTCCCTACTACTTCAAACAACTTTTGCAACTTGGCCCGGTCTTTAACCCCAGGACGCTCCTCCACCCCACTAGAAACATCTATGGCGTCGGGGACGATTTGTCGAATAGCGTCTGCAACATTGTCTGAGTTGAGCCCTCCTGCCAGGATGAGAGGACCATAAGCCTTAGCCGCAAGCGCCAAGTGAGTGCTCGCTCGGTTCCCCGTTCCTCCATAAGCATCGGCATCGTAAGCATCGACTAAAAAGTAAGAAGCATTTGAAAACTTTCTAAGGCTCGCCATTTCACTTTCGTGGCGTGGACGAATCGCTTTGAAAACGGAAGGGAGTTGAGAGGCGACTTCGGGAGATTCATCCCCATGGAGCTGAAACGTTTGGATTCCCGATTCCTTCTGAATTCGAAGCATCTCCTCTACACTCTCATTCACGAAGACCCCAACCGTCTTTACCCGAGCCGGAAGTCTTTCGATAATCGCTTTGGCCTCGGAAGGCGAAATCGCACGCGGGCTTTTCGAGTAAAAAACAAACCCAACCGCCCATGCCCCAAGCTCCACGGCCAATGCCGCGTCTTCATAGCGAGTGATGCCACAAATCTTTACCTTCATACGGCGTCCTTGAGTAAACGCCGAAGGCTCTCGCCGGGCGATGCCGTTTCCATAAGACTCGTACCGATCAAAAAGCCCTGGTAACCCATCCCGCGAATTCTTTTAATCTGTTCCCCTGTTTTTAAGCCGCTCTCGCTTAATACGACGGCATTGGCTGGAATCTGGCTCGCTAAGCGAGTAGAAGTTTCGATATCGATAGCAAGTGTCGTGAGATTGCGATTATTGACGCCGATAAAATCCGCGCCCAATCGCTCAGCCATCTCAAACTCGGCTTCGTCGTGAACTTCGATCAAAGGAGTTAACTTTAACTGACGGGCCCTTTCGAAATAGTGAGAGAGCTTGGCTTCTCCTAGCAGGCTTACAATGAGCAAAACCATATCAGCGCCGGCAAGTCGCGCTTGCACCAGTTGGTATTCGTCGACGACGAAGTCTTTCATCAAAAGTAAGCTATTGGGAAAAGTACTTCGAATTTGACGAAGATAGGCAATGTCACCGCCAAAATACTTTGGCTCAGTGAGCACCGAAATCGCTGTCGCTCCGGCTTCTAGGTAAGCTTTGGCGACTTCAAGGGGAACGGCATGACCGGCGATATTGCCAAGCGAGGGGCTCGACCGTTTCACTTCCGCAATGACATGAATTCCTTCTTTTCTAAAATGAGAAAGGACTTCGTGGGGAGTGCGACTCTGGGGAATTTGCTCCAGAAGAGAATCTAACGAGTCGATGGCACGGTGGGCTTCCACGCGCTCTTTGGTCGATGCCGCGATTTCAAAAAGCCGATTCACGCATTCCCCACTCTTCCAAGGCTAGCGAGCACCGCTTCTGCATTTCCGGAAAGAATACTTCCCGAAGCCATGCGAACTCCCTCCTTCAGGTCTGCTACGCGACCCGCTACTTTGAGAGCGGCCGCTGCATTGATCAGCACCACATCGAGACAAGGCCCCGTTAGCTCGCCGCAAAGCACTTTTTCAATAATATGGGCGTTGGTCTGGGCGTCAGCGCCCCTTAAGGCGGTTAAAGGAGCACTCACCACGCCAAAGTCTTCGGGTTTCACTTCGTAAAGCGATATGTCGCCGTTTTTCAAATGGGCGATTCGCGTAGGACTGCTGAGTGAAATTTCATCCATGCCGTCTAAAGACGCCACGACCATCGCCTCTTCTTCCCCTCGGCTGCGCAAAACTTCTGCTATGAGGGTCAGTCGCTGAATATCAAAGAGTCCAACGATCCGTCGCTTAATGCGCGCCGGATTGGCTATCGGCCCCAAAAGATGAAAGACAGTGCGAGCCCCTAAAGCCCGACGGATAGGGCCAATCGTTTTTAGAGCCGGATGATAAGTAGGAGCAAATAAGAAACCAAAACCCTTGGTGTCGATAGCGTCTGCGACGTCTTTCGGCGAAAGATCGATGGGAATGCCCAATTTCTCTAAGACATCAGCGCTTCCCGAAAGGCTCGAGACCGAGCGATTTCCGTGTTTGGCGACATTAAGGCCATTCGCCGCAAGCAGCAGAGCCGTTGCGGTCGAGATATTAAAAGTCTGCGAGCCGTCACCGCCGGTTCCACAAGTATCGAAAGGAGTCTCACTCGATAGCTCCACTCGGGTCGCCCGGCTTTCTAAAGCCGCGAGAAAGCCAAGCATCTCAGCTTTTGTCTCTCCGCGAACCTGAACGGCGGCAAGAAGGGCTCCGACCTGCTCGGGGCTAGCTTCTCCCGAAAGCATGATCCCCATCGCCGTCTCGGCGTCATGTTGATCTAAAGTCTTTCCTTCTAAAAGAGGCTTAAGAAACGTCTTCATGCGAGCCCCCCTAAAAAGTTAGAAAGGATGTTCTTCCCGCTTTCCGTTAAAATCGATTCGGGATGAAACTGTACTCCCTGGATGGGAAAGGTCCTATGTCGAAGTCCCATGACGACGCCGTCTTCGGTATGAGCTGTGACTTCTAAACACTCGGGGAGAGATTCGGGCTCAACGACTAAAGAGTGGTAGCGAGTGGCGCGAAAGGGGCTTTGCAATCCTTGGAAGAGTCCCTTGCCGTCGTGAAGAATCGGAGAGGTCTTTCCATGTCTTAGTTTCCGCGCGCGAATCACTTTTCCACCGAAAGCTTGGCCAATCGCTTGATGGCCAAGACATATTCCCAAAAGCGGAATTTCGGGGCCTAACTCTTGGATAGTAGAAAGACAGACGCCAGCTTCATCGGGATTGCCAGGGCCTGGCGATAGTACGATGCCGTCAGGTTTTAGTTCCCGAATCTGGGCTACCGTGACTTCGTCATTTCGAACCACTTTGCAGTGAGCGCCCAACTCTTCGAAGTATTGATAAAGATTGTAAGTAAACGAATCGTAATTATCGATGAGAAGGATCATAACGTCTCCTCTATAGCTCTCCGGGTGGCTAATGACTTATTTTCAATCTCTTCTTCTTCGCGAGGAGCACGAGAGTCGAACACTATTCCCGCTCCCGCTTGGACGTAACATTCGCCGCCATGGCTCACCATGCTTCGAATGTTGATGCAGCTGTCTAACTCGCCACTAAAATCGTAGAGAACGACCGCACCGCCGTAAGCCCCTCTTCGGTGTGTTTCCAACTGAGAAATGATCTGCATCGCTCGAATCTTAGGCGCTCCCGTTAAAGTCCCGGCGGGAAAGCAGGCGAAAAGAGCATCTAAAGGAGAGTATTTGGGACTTAGGTCGCCTTCGACCAGAGAAACCAAGTGCATGACATGAGAAAAGCGCTGCACCTTCATGAACTCCGTCACGCGCACCGACCCAGGGGTAGAAACTCTACCGATATCGTTCCGACTTAAATCGACAAGCATGACATGTTCCGAAGTCTCTTTCGTGCTGGTCAAAAGCTGTCGCTCGCGGCGTTTGTCTTCAGCAGCGTCAACGCCTCGGGGACGGGTTCCTGCGATCGGACAGGTGAAGATCTTATTCTCCGAAACTTTCACTAACATTTCTGGAGAAGCGCCTACGACCGTTTGCCCTCCTCCCGAAAAGTGGAAGTGATAAGGCGAAGGGTTTTTGTTCAAGAGGCGCTCATAGACCTTAACCGTCGAAAGAGAGCTCTTTCCCGTAAAGCGTTTCGAAATCACACATTGGAAAATATCGCCTTTTCCAATGTGACTTCGGATAGCGGATACCGATTTCGCAAAGTTTTCGTGATCGACGCTAGAACTTAGTTTCTCTGAACTCTTGCCTACTTTCACGGCTTCGTGGACTGCAACCCGGAGTTGCTTCTCAATCTCATTTTGCTCCATGGCCGCCGCTTCGCGCGACTCACCCTGAGGCACTTGCGTAACGAGCGTCGTCACAGAACTCTTGCGCTCCGTCACCAGAGCGTGGCGAAAAAGAACGAAACAGGCCTCGTCCTCTCCCGAAACGACTTCCGGGAGGTCTATCTTCTCAAGATATTTTACGCAGTCATAACCCAAGTAACCGACCACCCCACAGGTGAACAGCGGAACATCTTCTCGTACCCCGCCGCTCACCTGACATTTTTCCAAAATGGATTTGAGTTCCTGTACAGGATTTCCCGCGATGACTTGGGAACCTTCCTTGGTTTCCACGGTCAAAGCGCCCGCTTGTATTCGAAAGGTCATGAGAGGGGAAAAAAAGACGTAACTTTGGGATTGGCCCGCACGCTCAAAGAGAAAACAGGATTCGGTTTCCAGTTCCAAACGTCTGGTAATCTCTAAAGCCGACAAAATAAGTGGCAGTGTTTTAACTACTGGAGTTTCAAGTCGAAGAGGAAGTTCAGTGTTGCTGTTTTTCTCTGACATTGTTTTTAGACCTATCATGATTTAACTCGCTTCGTTACCCCTTAAGACTTTGGGATTGTGAAGGAGCGGAGGTCTAAGAACTTTTAGAAGGGGATGACTAGATTGGTAAACTTCTCGAACACACCCGCACCCAGGCTATTGTGGCTTACCAGGCTTCGCTTTCAGCTACGCCCGGCAGGCCTTTCGTCTTCAAGAGTCGCCATGAATGTGCAGTCGAGGAGTTCCTCATGGGCCCACCATCTCAGAAGGGAGGAATTACCACTAGTGAATATAGGTGGTCAATCGTTAACTATTAGTTAACGATTCAAGGCTATTTTTCGTACAAGAAAACGTGGGCTTGGCCGTCTTTGGTGATATAGCCGCGGGTCATTGCTTCGGAATTGTACGGCATGGCGATGCGACCGTGACTATCGAGAGCGATAGCGCCCCCTTCACCACCGGCTTTCTTCAGTTTATTCATCAAGACTTCATCGGCGGCGTCGTTGACCGTAAGTCCCTTATATTTCATCAAAGAGACAATGTCGTGAGCCACAGCATAACGGATAAAGTACTCGCCGTGGCCAGTGCATGAGATCGCAGCCACTCCGTTCTCTGCATAGGTACCAGCTCCAATCACGGGAGAGTCTCCTACTCGGCCATATCGCTTATTGGTCATCCCGCCGGTAGAAGTGGCGGCGGCGAGATCTCCTTTGCCATCCAAAGCCACAGCGCCCACGGTTCCCCACGTATGATACGGAGGAAGCGCTGATTTTCTCTCGCCCGGTTTGGCCTCTTGCTTGAGCATCTCTTGCCATTCTTTGAGGCGTTGGTCTGTCTTAAAGTAGCTGGGATCCACTTTGGGAATTCCCATTTCAGTAGCAAATTGCTCGGCTCCCATTCCTACAAGAAAAACATGGGGAGATTTCTCCATCACGAGTCTAGCGAGAGAAATTGGATTTTTTACTGTCGTCACCTCAGCAACGGCACCTGCTGAAAGAGCTTTTCCCGACATAATAGAAGCATCCAATTCATTTCTTCCATCATGAGTGAACACAGCGCCCTTGCCCGCGTTAAATTCAGGAGCGTCTTCTAAAATGTTTACGGCAGCTTCGACGATATCTAGGCTCGATCCTTTTTTCGTGTAGACGGCGTAACCCGCCTTTAAAGCTTTCTCCACGTCTTCGCGATATCGTTTTTCGATCGCAGGAGTCATTTCGGCTTTGGGAATGCCGAGGCCTGCGTGAACCGCTAATACGACATTGGTGATTCCACTATCCATCGCTGTCTTATGAGTCACTTTGAGAGCCTTTCCAAAAGTTACGGAACCAATACTGAGGAGAACTACTAAACTGAATTTTATAAACGATCGCATTTCACGCACTCCCTTATTAGGGGAAAGATTATTAACCCGAGTGGCTTCTTTGAGCAAATACCTCCGAGACACGTTTGGATGCGGCTCATCAGAAACCCCGTTGACATTGCGCTTCATTCGCTGAAAATGAACCTCATAACAGGGGGTACATCGAATGGTTGGGCGATGTAGTTTAGGGGCGAAGCTCTGTCGGTTAGGACGGAACTTTCCCAAAAGTGTCAGAAATGGCGCATGGATTCTTTTGTTTATCGTGTCTGCTTTCTGGGGGAAAGGGGCCATGGCGATAAACGGTTCTACTCATCTCTTTCTCGTCGGTGGCGGATACGTTCCCGACAAAGTAATATCGCGAATGCTGGACTTAGCTAAGGCTAAGGATTCTGGCAAAACTCCGCGAGTGCTCATCATTGCTTGGGCAACCGAGGAACCTCAAGACGCCTACGAAAGAATCTCAAAGAGAGTCGTCTTACTCGGCCCAGTAGAAATTCAGAAAGCGCCCGACCCAGAAAATTTAGTAACCCCAGAACAGCGCAAAGACTTTTTGGATTTAGTGGCCTGGGCTACTTGCATTTTCTTCACGGGCGGAAGTCAAAACCGTATCATGGACCTTTTCGCCTTAGACTCAGTGATGGTTGACACCTTCCGAACCAAGTACCTCCATGGCTTCCCCATCGGGGGAACTAGCGCCGGCATGGCCATCATGTCTTCGAAAATGTTTACTGGGGAAGGTGACTTTGAGGTCATCAATCCCAAGAAGGTGACGATAAGGGAAAGTCTGGGGTTTATTACCAACGCGTTGGTCGATACCCATTTCTTAGAAAAGAAACGAGCCAATCGCCTTTTCTCTGTCCTTCTGGGTGGCGCCGCGAAACTTGGTCTTGGGGTCGATGTCGATAGCGCTCTCGAAGTGACCGATGATCTGATCGCAGAAAATATCGGCCCGGAGCTAGTGATGGCCGTCGATGCCGTCGAACATCCGGGGAAATTGCTGGTCGAACTAATCAACCCTGGCGACGTTTATGACCTCATCAAACGCACCAAGATAAGAGCATCATCCGTACCTTCGAGTCCCGAATTAGCGGCGGAGATTAAATAGCAGACTTGCTCCTAGCTCCAGTGCAGGATAGCGTTCCATCGATGAGGAGCGGTCATGCATTCCATAATTGAGTTACTTCACACTATTTTTGGCGACGATTATCCGAATCAATCGTTAACTCTCTATCAATCGGCGGCGCGCGCTGCCTTTATCTACCTTCTGGGCATAGTCGCTATCCGTCTAGGAAGAAATCGTTTACTCGGCAACATCACTATCATGGATGGTCTTTTGGCAATTATCTTGGGGTCCGTGTTGAGCCGAGCTATCAACGGGTCCGCTGCAATGTCTACGACGCTTGCGGCGAGCGCCATGATTCTTTTTATTCACTGGTTGGCGACTTGGATGACGGCTCGAAAGCATTCGGTAGGAAAATGGGTCAAAGGACACCCGGTGCTTTTAATAGAAAAGGGCGAGGTCCTCAAAGAGAACCTCACCCGATGTC
>JBBQIT010000166.1:0-8294 GCA_038325205.1 Bdellovibrionota bacterium | reverse complement strand
GTTGAAGTAAGCGATCGCTTCATCGACTTGTCCGACTTCACCATAAAAGATAACCAAATCTCTTAGGGCTTGTTCCCGAAGATTGAATTTGGAAGCTTCTTTATTTCCATCAAGCTTGGCGATCAAACTCTTCATGTCATTCAATCCGCGAGCTTGAGCTCCGGTATTGAGCTCGCACCACGCAATTTTGTACGTCGCATAGTCGAAAAGAGCCGAATCTTTGCGGTTCATGAGAATTCGATACTTCGCTTGAGCATCGCGAAATTTGGCGGCATCGAAATATTGGTCGCCTAAATAGACAACAGCCTCTTCATATTTTCGACTGCGGGGAAATTCGCGAACCACACGTTCAAGATATTGCATCCCCTCTTTAATATTACCTGTCTCCATGTCGACGAATCCGATGAAGAATAGAATCTCGTCGATTTTAGGATGGCGGGGGTATTCCTTTTTCAGCCCTTGGAAAACCACCAAAGCATCTTTCAAATAGCGTTGAGAACGCTCCTGATCCATTTTGGGTGGCTTCGCGTTCTTATTCGTGACTTTCGCCTTGTCGTATTCGGTAAGCCCTTGGGTATAAAGCTCGTTCTCTCGGTAACTCAACTCCATGTACTTCTCAGCGTAGAGTTGGCCCAAGCGAAGCTGCAAGTTATCGCGGTTACGGGTAAAGCCCGAGTCGATCTCTTGCCGAAGTAACTTAATTGCTTCGTCACGCTTCTCGGTAACAAAAGCTTCTTTGGCGAAAAGGTATTCTTGAGCATTCACTCCGGGCGTCCTAAGGCTTGTGCCGTGCGGAGTGAGCTTGATGCGCGAATTGGAAAAGCCAATCGCTCCCGGTGCTGAGGTCGGCGCTTGAGGCGCAGACCGAGCATTCTTAGGAAGGTCGAAATTTTCGTATTCTTTGCTTGCAGCGAACGCTGAAGGCGCAGCTATGCTAACTATCAAAGCAACTGCCAAGCCCGAGTTAGTTAACGCACGCGCTTTCGGTCGTGTAGACATATGTGCCAAGTTCATCCTCCCAATATTCTCCCGTGAAGGGCCAGAAGTGGTAGCCTGAGGCGACTGAAGTTTCGACATCGGTGAGGCGTTTAGGCGGTAGGCCCTTTTGGCCTTCAATGAGATCTTTCTCTCCCGTTACGATTTCCACTTTCAAGTAGTTGGCTTGTTCTCGTTGTTCAATAAGCTCAGCCAACTTCCGTTTGTGAAGCCGTCCCAAGGTATTTCCGATCTCATCCGAGAGGTTCTTCTCAGTCTCTTCATTGATACCGATCATGCGGTGAATCTGTTCGTTGCGAGAAAGCTTGGCTAAGTTGCCACGCTCTTTGCGCAAGAAATCTATAACTTTTAAAGTGTTCGAAATGCCTTCATCGCGTTTGGCGAAGTTAATGAAGGCGCGGTTCATCCCTTTGCCCGAAATGAAGGCGTGGTAATAGGATTCCGCACTTCCCATTTGGGTGTTCTCAGCTTCCATCGCTCGAAGTACCGGATCATAAAGATTGAAAAAGAGCGCTAACGTTTTACGCATCTCTTCGTACTTGCAAAGCGAGTAAAGAATTGTCGATCGTAAAATATAAGCTTCTCCCACCAAGTCTTCTCGATAGAAAGGAGACAAAATCGTGTGTAAGTTGCCCAACGACACCGTCGTGTCGTTAACTCTCATTAAAGGCCAGCTGGCTTCCAAGAGTACCGTCAACCAATGGGGAGACGAGCTCATGAACTGGGAATAAATTTCAATAGACTTCTCGATGTCTCCGCTTGAGTACAAGGAGCGCGCTAAGTTTAAGCGAGCCAGTTCGCCTTGTTGTTGGAGATCGCGTTTACCGCGAGAAAGCTGAGCTACCTTTTCAAAGTAGTAGATGGCTTCTTTGTAGTCTTTTCTTTTCGTCGCCAAAATCCCTAAATTGAATAGGGCTTTGGTATAAAACTGACTCTCGGGGTTTACCGACTTAAGACGGCTGTTAGCTTTTTGATCTTCGCCGACTTTTAAGTTGTACACACCGATCGAATAGTTAGCGGTAGCATTGACCGAGCTAGGAATGTAGTTAGACGGCAAACGCTCCAAAATCTTACCCAAGCGGTCCACCATATTAAGGCGATCCGCGATGATGACCGCGTTTTTGATCGCTTTCTCGTAAACTTCTTTATTTCTATCGTCGGCAGTCAAAAGTACGTTTCTGAAGGAGAGATACGCTGAATAGTAGTAGCCCAACTCAAACAACACCATGCCTTGGTAGTAATAAGCTTTATTGCGGGTGCTAGCGTCGCTCGCCGTATTTACCGCTTGTCCGAAATAATCGACGGCGCGAGGATAATTCCCGCTTTCGTAGGCGGCACGTCCCAGATCAAAGGGCGAACGGCCACCACCGCCCCCGGAGGAGGCCCCGAAAGTCACTGCATTAGCAAAAAAAACTACGCTTAGGATGAGTAGGGAACTCTTCTTCATATTTTTTTCCCGAGTGTTGCCATTGATGCCGACAGCTGTTGCGCCTGCGAGATCCTTCGGGCTCTGGGCCCTCAGGACAAATTCGCTGCACTTCGCGCGCGCAAATTCGTTTATCCAGGCATTTTCGGCAGCCAGAAACTGAAAGAGACCATTACGGCGTAATTGTTTCGGAGAGCCGAGCCTGTCTGGTTGGTCTGGGTGTTCGATACAAATTTTTCGGTGTAGAGGTAATCTCTCATCTCTAAACGCATCGACAACCATTCCTTAAAGAAAATCCGAAGGCCAATCGCCGGGTAGAAAGTAAAGTAGGAGCTGCTTTCGGTCTTAGCTAGCCCCGCCCCAAGACCAAAGTAAGGCTCCACATAAGCTATCCAACGTGAAAACGTGGAAACCTTTCCATAGAAGGGCGTTATCGTTACTCCCGAGGTCAAAAAGTACAGTAGCTTTTGGTAATCCGGTCGGATCTGGGCTTGCGAGGGATTACTGCCCGTTCCTAAGTTTTGGTTGATATCGTCAGTGAACGAGCTGAAAAAAGTTTTGGTGAAGCAGAAATTGAAGAGTTCAAATCCAAGCCAATCGTTAGCGTGCAAAGTGTAGCTTGCACCTCCGACCAAGGTTCGTCGAACGGTGCCAAAGGGAATACCGCCCAAGATGACAGGAGTGAACTCGTGCCGCCAGTCTTTGCGGGTGTACTTGCGCTGAACCACTACGACTTCTTCGTTTTGGATGCTTCCAATGTCCTGGAGTTGTTTTTCGATCACATTCCCAGCACCACGAACCCCGCCAGAGATGAAAGCGCCTAACAAACACACCACTGTGATGAATCTTCTGATTGAAATCATGTTTGCCTGATGTAGAAAATTACGGTGGAAACGTTTAGTCGTTTGCTTGTCCTGAATCCTCTTCCGAGGATAAAAAATATTGTGATTCTACAAATTTATTATATGGTAACTCCCGTCTGAGCGGTAGCTCGTTTTTCTGACGAGAGGCTCTACCAAGGCAAGATTTAGGAAGGCAACCGATGACACAAAACAGCAAAGCCGACAGCAAAGTCATTTGGATGGATGGGAAGTTAGTTCCTTTTGAACAAGCCACTATCCACGTTTTGTCACACAGCTTCCAATATGGTGGCGCGGTGTTCGAAGGAATGCGCGCTTACGAAACTTCAAAAGGTGAAACCGCTATTTTTCGCGGTGCAGAACATTTTCAACGCTTTCAAGACTCGATGAAATCCCTGAGTTACGCGACGCATTACAGCTTAATGGATCTTACTAAGGCGACTTGCGAGCTCATCAAGGCCAATGATTTCAAAGAATGCTACATCCGACCGGTCGGATATATAGATGATGGCACCCGTGGTTTGAAGCTAGCTTCTAACTCCAAAGCCAATGTGACGCTGGCCTCTTGGAAATGGGGCAAATACATGGGCGATGACGGCCAAAAGTCTGGAATCAAAGTCCGCATCTCAAGCTACCGCCGCCCCGACATCAGTAGCGCTATGACTTGGGCTAAGCTTTCTGGCAACTACCTCACTTCGGTACTGGCAAGACGAGAGGCCACGGACTGTGGATGTGATGAAGCGATTCTTCTAGACCCGCACGGCTTTGTCGCCGAAGGCTCGGGCGAAAACCTTTTCATCGTAAAGGGCGGCGTCCTTTTCACCCCTCCCACGGGCTACATTTTGCCGGGCATTACCCGAGACAGCGTGATGACATTGGCCACTGATATGGGTCTTAAGATCCGCGAAGAGAACATCACGAGAAACCAACTCTATTTAGCTGACGAGGTTTTCTTTACGGGCACGGCAGTTGAAGTGACGGGCATCCGTGAAATCGACGGTCATAAGATCGGCGACGGAGGCATCGGACCTATCACGAAAAAGCTCTGCGACACTTTCTTCAAAGTCGTCCGCGGCGAATTACCGAAATACTCGAGCTGGCTGACTAAAGTCTAAGCAGGCTTCGCACGGATTCGGAGGCGCACTAGGATTTTCTAAGGATTGCCTTAGCCCAATTCAGAAAAATTTCGGCGAGCTTGAGGGCAGCGGAGATCTCGGCGGTCGTCAGCTTAACGAAACCCTCTTCATAGCGGCGAACGGTTGCGTACTCGGAAAGACCTTCGGCGGCTCCTCCCGAATTGGGCTGAACAATGTCGTTTGGTAACACACTTAGTAATGCAGCCAAATCGTGGGTCAGTGGGACATTTTGTCCGAGATGGCAGAGTACTGCTTTAATCGCTTTTTCCACGGTCTGCTGTGCAATGAAACAAATATTTTCAGGGCGACCTTCCTTCGCTGCTGCCAAGACCATCGCCGATTTTAGATCCCCTTCCGCAATCTTGATTAAAGAATGCGCGTAAGCGGGATCGTAGCGTTTTGAACTAGGTGTCATGTTGATTTTCGCTTGTAGATAGATTTTCCTTCGTCTCTAGCAACAAAAAGAACTCCACCTAGAATGCTCCTGGCCTCAAACAAATTACGATCTACGAAAAGAACATCGGTTGGCCAAAGCGCCGTTCTATTTTTATGGAACTTTTTGGCGCCTTCCCGCGCCACTTCGTGCGTATCAAAGATGGCCACGACATCAATATCTGACGCTTCGGTCATCTCCAATCTCGCAGCACTTCCGAAAAGTAGAATCTCCTGAACCCCCCCTAAAACAACTAAGTCGCTCAAGAGCGACTGAACGAGCTCCTGCTGGGCGTTTTCCGTAAGCTTCTTGGCGCTAAGTTTAGCTAAAGACATGGCAATCAGTATAGCCCGCCTAAGCGCCCAGGCAAGTTACTTGCAGAGTGTCAATCCAGTTACACACCCGTTCGACTCTCGTTCATGCTTTAAGGAGTGGACTTCATTACGCGACTGAGAACCCAAGCGAGCTGCAGTGAGACCCCGCATTTGAATTGCATTGACACTCTGCGCTATCTACTGTGCATTACACAGTAGAGGATACTTGTTCTACGTTAATGAGGAGCCAGGATATGAAATTTTACAGAGCGGTTTCACTTGCTATTTTGTGTGTCGGTCTTAGCCAGCAAGCGATAGGAGCGCAGTGGGTAGATCGCGTGGAATATGATTCCACGGCCGAGTGCATACAGAACTTCGCCACCACTCCGGATAACAAGTGCACGCCGGCGAAACTGAAATCGCTTCGGCTAACGGCACTCACCCAGGCAAGAACCATATGCGCCCAACTGTTTGGCCGGCCGGGAAATACGACTGTGATTAAAGATCTGGGCAACCGTCCCGGACCCATTTCCATGTCCCATAGCTCAATCGTTCGCACCCTCAAAGTCGCCTGCGAAGCCGATCTGTTGAACGCAAAGCTTAGCATTCCTCACTTGATTTCGGTGATGGGGGGAAAGGATAATTCCGTTCCGTTCTACGCACAAAAGGCCCTCGTACAGCTCGGAGCCCTCGCTAAGCCAGCTCTGGTTAGCTCGCTGAAAGACAAAAATTTTCGACTTCGTGTCCGCTCGATCGGCGCACTCGGACTGCTCGCCGCGGATCCTGAATTCAAGAACGACGTTCAAGCATTTGTTTCCGCAGTGGCCCCATTGCTCGCCGACAATGCAGGAAATGGTGGTCTGGGAGAAGGGTCAGTATCCGGAGCCGCCCGTGCGTTCCTTGAGGATCAATCTGAAATGCCAGACGCCACCCTGAAATCCATTTTCAAGATCATTGAAGAGGATCGAGTAGAAGCCTCGGCCCGCGCAAACAGTATCATGGTGGTGGCGAAATTTGAGGGAGGGGCAAAAGAGGAGGTAAAAAAACAACTGATCCCTATTCTCATCAATGCATTGCAGTCAAAAGGCGACGAGGATGATTTTGATTTGGAACTCCTACTCTCAGCCGCACAGCACGCCCTCTCGGATCTAGGCCAAATAACAATCCCGGATCTGGTTAACTTTTTGGATCGGGAACCCGCCGATAGCCGCGCCCGAATCAGAGCCGGAAGAGCTTTGGCCGCAATGGCATGGAAAGCCGGAAATGTCGTTCTCCCTCCTGAAATCCTACCGAGACTATTAGGAGTTCCCGATCCCGAAGTGAGATACGAAGCCGCTGTTGTTGTCAGTGGCCTAGTATTCAAAGGCGGGCCTGCGAACCTCGGGAACTCGCTAATTGCCATCGTAAAGGGGCTGGAAAATGTAGCGCTATCCGATCAAGAACAAGTTCCCCACTCATCCGCCAATCCCGCGCTAGAGTCCCTCAAAGCGTTGGGCGACATCGGTCCGGAGGCACGAGCCGCCAAACCCACGCTTCTCAAAGTGTTGAATCAAGACCCGAGGAACAAACAAGCCATCATCGTGGAAGCAGCACTTAGCGTGGGACGAATTCTAGGGAAAGACGGCAAAGAAGCACTTCCCCGCATAGAAGCGCTCAAAAAGATATTTGCCGACATTTCCGGTTTCGTAGCGACGCTCGACGAAGCTATCCAATTGATCAAGTAATTGAGGGGCGCTTGGAATTCGGGTTTGACCGGAGCGGGCCTTGATAGGCCCGTTTCTTTTTTCTGACGAGCCGAGATAGCTAATCCTTCTTGGCTTTCTCTTTGTTGCCTTTGACCCATTTCTTGGTCTTTTGGTAAGCATGCTTCGAAGCATGGCCTACCCCTTTGCCCGCGTCTCTGAAACCGTGGCCTATGCTCTTAAAATCATCTTTAAGCTGCTTGTCTGCAAAGGCGGGGAAGGAGAGGAAAATCAGTGAAATCATTCCGATAGCTAATATTTTTGGCATATCCGAAACGATAATACCGTCCCTGAACTAAGTAAAGTTAGAGCGCCCCAAGAAACAAACCCATGCTATAAGACTTCCGAAATGAAGACCGAATCTATTTTCGCTACGATCATTGGCCGAGGGACAATTCCTGGGCACGCTCTTTTGAACCGAAAGCTTTTAGTCGATATCAAAGATTTTAGCCGTCGGGACAAGGTCGGCAAAGAATGGTCGAGCAAAAACTATGTCGGCGGTTATACCTCTTACGCTTCTCTGCCCGATCTTCATTTGCGAGCCCCTTCCTTTGATCAGTTTTCGGATCTGATGCAACCCCACGCCGAAGCTTTTGCGAAAGCGCAGGGCTGGGCGATGAAGGGGATCGACTTACAGATGACGGATTGCTGGATGAATATTATGCCGAAGCACACGCTTCATTCGCTTCACATGCATCCGCATTCGGTAATTAGTGGGACCTATTATGTAACCGTCGCGAAAGGGAGCGCTTCCCTTCGCTTAGAAGATCCGCGGGTAAACTTTTATATGAACGCGCCTCACAAAATAGCACCCTCTCTTTTTTATGAAGCCATTCCTAAGGAAGGCGCTTTCGTGCTTTTCGAAAGTTGGGTCCGTCACGAAGTTCCGCTCAACTTGTCGAGTGCACCCCGTATCAGCCTCAGTTTTAATTACGCGCTTTCCCCACAAATAGATGAGTGAAACCGCTGTCCCTAATTAGTGTGTCTCTCCGTCGACACTTCATTGACTTCAGTTTACCTCCACGTTGTAGTCAAAGGACTTGGAGGTTTTATGAAGTATGCTTTGTCTTTTTTCTTTCTTGTAAACGCCCTTTCTTTTTCTTCTTTTGCTGAGCCAGGTCGCTCGGAACACCAATTAAAAATCGGCGGCAACGTGCTTCTCAAAGCCGGACAAGAAGCTTTCGTCACTTGTGAGGGAGAAACTCCCAATGTCGTGAAGGCCACCGTGTTTGAAAACACGGTTGTGTTTGTCGGAGCCAATTGCGAAAGCCTAAAGCCTTCCGGAAAGAAGGTAAGCTCGTCTACTTCAGTCGCGGTTCACAATCGGAACCCCATCGAGTGCACCAATATCCGCTATTTTCTAGCCGAATCCGTACCGCTAATGGAC